>JANYIM010000239.1 GCA_025362055.1 Bacteroidota bacterium | reverse complement strand
CAACTACCAGGCTGTCGCGGATAGCGTTGGTAGCGCTAACCCTGCTGTAACCCCTCCAGGATAAACTAACTTTTGCATCATCATCATTGCCGGTAACGGTATTACTGTAGATCTCCCAGTATTCCACCTTGCTGATATGATCGATGGGGGGGTAAAAAACATTGGTATTATCAAAAGGTGTTGCCGGGAAATATTCCCCTGTCCAGGTTGTTGTATTGGTATTGAACTTGAGCAATTTTACCGGGGCATATAAGCTGTCTGTTTTACCGATAGGAAACAAATAAGCAGTAGGCGTGGAATTGCCCACCCTGCTTAACCTGCCACTGACCCAGCTTTTGGTAAAATTACTCGTTGAAACAATTGCCCCAACAGCGGGGTTGGAAAGCAGGAGGCTATCGTTGGCCCAGCCGGTTCGCGTATACACATAACCGGTATCAAGGTGTAATGAGTCCCTTACTTCACAGGAAGAGAGTAAGGTATCACCGATGGTATTGCGGATGTAGAGGTCGTAAAATCTTGTCTTACCATAAAAACTCTGCCGTACGCTGCCGTTAAAAAATACCTTGCCCGTTCCGGTAATATCCAACGCACCAGCAGTTGTGGAATCCAGCCAATTGCCGGGAACACCCGCCGAATAATTATACAGGTAGATGGAATCGCCGGTGGTTTTTAAACTGCTGGTATTTAAAAATGTTATTCCCCCATTCATTACGATCTTAGTACCGGCCGTAGTTACCATTTGCAGGTTACCACTGGCCCTTACCAGTTGCTGGCTGTAAGCAGTAGATGTTAACAGCACAAAAGCAAGAAGCGGTATTTTAATTATTTTTTTCATTGCATAAAAATTAATGGGTTATTTATGCTCTAATTTTTCAACCCTTTTCAACAGGTCGTCAATTGTTTTTTGCTGGGTGGTGATGATGAGTTGCTGTTCCTGAACTGCTTTTACTAGAGGCACAACAAATTCTGAATATTTAAGTCCATAGAGCTCACCATCTTTTGGCACTTCCACGCCACTGAAATCATATCCAATGGATTTGGCTGCGGTATAAACGTCCTGGGCCAGGAAACCTGTCATCCTTATTTTTTCAATATCATATTTGCCTTCCCAATCACCAGTGTTTTTCCTTTTGCTGAACGACTCCTCCTTATGGAGATCCACATTATAAGTAACAGGGTGTAATAGATTAATAAAGCTAAGCCCAGGTACATCTTCTCTTATATTATTTTTTATCCGCTTATCACTTATTGTAATCGTATTTATTGCTGCCCAAATTTTACTCACTGAACCATTGCCCAATTCAATTGTATTGCTGGCGCTTGACCAGTTCCCCCCGGAAAAATACCCCAATGCCATATAATTGGTTGCTCCACCAGCCGGATATGCCGCATAGCCAATACAGGTATTATTTGTGCCGGCAGTATAACCGGCCTGGTATCCCAATGAGGTATTTCCACTGGTTGTAGTGTTCAAATATCCCTATTGGTATCCGACAGCAGTATTTGCGGTAGCTGATGAATTATTATATAGTGACTGGTAGCCAATACCCACGTTACCAGATGCAGTATTTGTGTACATAGCCTGGTAGCCCATGCTAACATTTCCAGTACCGGCAGTATTGCTGTATCCGGCAGAGTAACCAATATTAACATTGTTTGCAGCTGTATTGCTAAACCTTCCTGACCAAAATCCTGCGCTCACATTATTGCTTCCATTAGTGATACTTTCCATGCTACCGGCACCCAGGGCCACATTCAAATTTCCGGAAGTATCTGAGAACATTGCATTATCACCCATCGCTACGTTTTGGTGTCCGCTTTGTATGGAACCCATCGAATTATTTCCAACAGCTGTATTCAGGTAACCGGTATTACTGGTCACTCCTCCCAATCCTGATGAATAACCAAGATAAGTATTATTTGAACCGAGGTTATAGTTGCCGCTGTATGCTCCAAGTGTGGTATTGAAACTGCTGTTTTTGGAATTAAACATACTCTGCAACCCGATGGCTGTATTATATGTACCCGAAGTGTCATTTTGCAGGGCATTGGAACCCATGGCTGTGTTAGCGGTACCATTTTTATGACTAAACAATGCAGCCTGGCCTACAGCAGTATTAAATCCTCCTGTTTTGTTTGTGTATAATGCTGCAGACCCTACGGCCGTATTGGAACCGCCAGTTGTATTGTTGGCTGAGGTATATGCACCCAATGCGGTATTGTTGCCTGTACTGATATCTGAAAATAAGGCATATTCCCCAACGGCAACAGATTGTATGGCTGTACCGGTATTGGACAAAAAGGCTGAGGAGCCTATTGCTACATTATTATAGCCGTTTGTGTTTGAAAGCATAGCATTCTGGCCAATGGCCACATTCAGGTAACCGCCGGTATTGGCTTTTAATGCACTGTCGCCAATCGCCACATTCAGGTAGCCACCGGAATTGCTTTGCATGGCTGAGTTACCAAGGGCTGTATTGTTATAGCCGGTATTGTTGGTCTTTAATGTAAATGCACCCACACCCACATTGCCATTAGCATTATTGCCATACATGGAACTATCACCAATGGCTACATTGTAATTATAAGATGTAGCATTGCCAAGAGCCCTTGTACCGATACCCACATTTCCATTACCGGTTATATTATTATACAACACACCCATGCCTAAAGCTGTATTGCTCTTTCCCGTAGTGGTGTTGGTTAATGTATAAGTACCAAGGCCGGTATTTTCGATACCCCTCAATGAATCCGATGCTCCACCAAGCCCGGAATAATATCCAACGAAAGTATTTTCATCTGCAATATTTTTCCAGCCTGCGTAAGCGCCAATGGTGGTGGTTCGGGCCACATAAAAATTTGTAGTGGGTGCACCGCCACCGTAGCCAGAGGAATAAAAGCCAACAGCTGTATTGAATGTTCCTCCTTTGCCAAACATGGCACCACGGCCTACTGCTGTATTATAATAAGATGAATCGGTAAACTCGATGGCTCCAACACCAAGGGCAGTGTTCTCAAAACTTTTCTTTGAGTATCTGAGTGAACGATATCCTATTGCAGCATTATAGGATCCTGATGAATCATAATACATAGATTCAAATCCAACTGCGGTATTAACCCCATTTGTTTTATGACTATACATTGCAGTAGTTCCTACAGCAGTATTGGCCCCGCCATTATTGTCAGTAACGAGGGCATCATAACCAATGGCAACATTATTATCACCATTTGTATGGTTATACAAGGCATTTACACCAACGGCAGTATTTATCCAGCCCGAAGTATCACTGCGCAGTGCACTGGTACCGATGGCTGTATTCCAGGAACCGGTAAGATTATTATACAATGCTACATAGCCCACTGCGGTGTTATAAGTGCCTGCAGTATCATTGCGCAATGCGCCTGCACCAATTGCAACATGGCCATAATAACGGGTAAACCTTAAGGCATCATTACCCATTGCGGTATTATTATTCATATTGCCAGGAACTGAACTGGTATTCACAGCTTCATACATGGCTGCATTACCGAAAGCAGTATTGGCTCCACCTACTTTGTTTTTAGTTAAGGAATAACTTCCCAATGAAGTGTTTGCTGAACCGCTGGTAGCACTATCCTGGCTCGAATACCCAATCGCTGTATTTGGATAACTGGCAATAGTATTAAATAATGCCCTGCTACCCACCGCCACATGCTGACTGGTATTGGTGCTTTTAGATAAAGTTTTGTAACCTACAGCAACATTATCACTTCCATATGCATATGCCATAGATGAATCACCGATGGCGACATTTCTTTTATAAAAAGTATTTCCCGGTGCATCCGCATTGAAGTATCCCTGGCCTACCAATGCACTATGTCCGACGGCTACGTTATAACTTCCGGTATTGGCATAATAACCGCTTTCATGACCCACATAGGTATTTTCTATACCCAGGGCCTGGTCGGTAACTTGAGCATAGCTGCTTGTGAAACCTGATGATGTACCGATAAAAGTATTCTTGTTGCGATTGTTGTAATATCCTGCGTTCACACCAACCGCAGTATTATTTATGCCCGAGCGATTGAGGTAAAGGGCCTGGGTTCCGATACCTGTATTGCTTACGCCCGTTGTATCATAAGCCAGGGCCTGCATACCAATAGCTGTATTCCAGTAACCATTCTGGTGATAATACATGGCGTTTAATCCCATCGCGGTATTATAATAAGCGCTGTCGAGACTCAACATTGTGCCATATCCAACGGCAGTATTGTAAAAACCTTTATTGTTATTGAACATCGAACTGCGGCCGATAGCTGTATTATAACTTCCTTTAGTATTGTTTTCAAGTGAACCAACGCCCGCGGCCGTATTTTCGACACCTGTTTTATTATTTCTTAATGAACGCCAGCCTACCGCCACATTTACAGTTCCGGCCGAATCATATTCCATCGCTTCATAGCCGAGTGCTGTATTCAGATCACCAACAGTGTGTGAGTATAACGACCATTTACCCATAGAAACTGTTCCCAGGCTCGATGTATCAGAAAACATAGTTTCATATCCAACAGAAGTATTGCCATCAGTTTTCTTATGATTGAAAAGTGCATTGGTGCCAACGGCAGTATTGTAATTTCCATTAATATTATAACGTAAAGCAGATGTTCCAATGGCCATATTGCTGGTGCCCGAAGTGTCGGAAAATAATGCGTACTCACCCACAGCTACGTTCCAGGGATTTATTTTATGACTAAACAACGAATATGTACCTACCGCAGTATTCTCATTGCCGCTCCTGGTATTGGCCATCGATCCATATCCCACGGCCACATTCTGATAACCCGTACTGTCGAGTTGCAAGGCCTGACCCCCCAACCCGGTATTATAGTAACCCGTGGTGTTAGCTTGTCCGGTAAAATGCCCCAGAAATGTATTATTGGATCCGGATGTATTTGATTGCCCTGCTACCGTACCCACAAATACATTGCCTGCACCCGATAAATTGTTTTCACCGGACCATGGTCCGAGAAACACGTTATTTGCGGTACCAGGATTTTTTACTCCGCTCCTGTACCCTATATATACCCCGGGGAAATTACTCGCGGATGCTGCTCCGGCAGAGTCACCAATCGCAACATGCCCCACACCGGCATTGCCACCGGCACCTCTTCCTATATAATAATTAAACCTGGACCAATCGAAGCGACCAACTTTTTCATTGTTCTCCCTGAAGTTGAGAGGTACAATATCCTGATTACCAAAAAAACTGGTAGCATCTGTTAAACCAGCATTGCCATGTGTTTTCCAATTGATGGTATCAGAAAGCGGACTTGCACTTCCCGATAACCATATCCATTGCGTACCATCATAATATTGGAAACCAATACTATCCGGAGAATTCTGATAGATCAGTAAACCTGCTGCAGGAGTGGCTATCAAATTCTTCTGAGCCTTGCTCATGCGTGGTATCAATACGCCCTTGGACGTGCTGCTTACATCCAGTATAGAACTTGCATTGGCAGCAGCTCCTGTTGCGTTTACACTTAATGATTGCGAAGTGGCGGTAAGTTGTAAAGTGGTTGCCACAGTAACGGCAAGCACTAAACGTACAAGTCTAGTCATACTAAAGTCGGTTAAAATAAAAATTAATAAAGTGGCTTTCGCTGGAGATAGGAGTTCTGAAAGGGTAATTACAGAATTATATGGGTTTGAGACCTTTAAGTTAATTTTTTTTCAGCTAAAAAGGCCTGATCAATCAATATATTTTTATTAACTCTCAATAATAATGAATAATTGACCGATTGTACTGTAAAAGTAAAAAACTAATAGGTCTGAAAAAATACCCTAAACAGGGGGTATAGCTTCAAAAGTGAAAGAGGATATTTTTAACAGGAATGCAGCATGTATATAATTTTATTTATGCACCATTTTCTCAATTTCACTCATTCGTTTTGTGATGGCGAGTATTTGCCTCTGCTGTTCTTTAATGGTTTCCACCAGTACCGGCGTAAGCCTTGAGTAATCAATGGATTTATACCCGGCATCATCCGTAAAAACCATTTCAGGGAATATTTTTTCTACATCCTGTGCAATGAAGCCAATTTGTCTTTTATTGCTGAAATTCATGTTAGGGAATTCAGCTGTTTTCCAATAATAACTTACACCATTCAATTGCATCAACTTCTGCATAGGGTTTGTTAGTTCAGTAATATTTGTTTTGTAACGTATATCGGAGCAGGCAGAGATCGCCCCTGTTACAACAACATTGGTGGATCGAACGGTAGCAGAAGATGCGATATCCCCGATCACGTGTAATTTGTAAGCAGGAGATGTGCATCCAATTCCAACATTGCCATTTAGCAATTCTATATTGCCACTTGTTCCTGCACCTGCAGCCAAACCGGATTTGAGTATCAAATTACCTCCATCCGATTTGGTAGCACCACTATTTCCTGAAGTATAGGTATGTCCGCCTTCTACGGTAATTACTGAGAAATCTGTTGAATTAAGATCCTGCCCCCCGGAAATGATAACATCAGAATGGACATTACCTGTAGTTGACCAATAAGATGACTGACCTGCAGTTATATTTACGCCCCCACCCACTGAATTGTATCCATAACTTCCATAAATATTAACTACCCCAGGCGAACCCAGCCCTCCATAACCAGCTCCGCCAGATGGAAGATTTGCACCAGCTTGTATAGTTATATCACCTCCGGCGCCACCACTGGCTATACCTGCATTACCTCCCCTGATGGTCATAGTTCCTCCTGTACCCGTACCATCTCCCGAATGTATGGTCATGTTCGTCTGTCCTGCACCGGTATAAATGGTTCCGGTTCCTGAAAGTAAAAAATTCCCGTTCACTTCCAGGTTATCTCCAGGTGTGGCTGTTCCAATACCAAACCTCGCACTTATAACATTAAAAGTAAATGCATTTACAGGACCGGAAGATCCTCTTAAAGCAGTTCCAAAATTAGCAGCATCTGTATAGTATTGAGAAAAAATAGTAGACCCATAGTTACTTTTTGATAATTTGAACAGATCTTGTGGCCCGGCATCATCAGTCCCTTCAACTGTTAATTTAGCAAGGGGAACGGTAGCGCCAATACCTACATTTGTTCCGGTATTATTATAAATATTCCCGCCTGATAAAGTCCAGTAATTATTTGCATTTGCACCGGTAGGTATAGCTGTCCAGGCAGTACCATTATAGAAATAAAACTGGTTCAGGTCGGTATCATAAACCTGCAGGCCTGTTGCAGGTGTTGTGATGGCTGTTTTCTGTGCAGTTGTCATTCGTGGAATAAGCATTCCTTTGCTGGTACTGCTTACATCCAGGATCGAACTGATATTGGCGGCAGTCCCGGTTGTATTAACACTTAAGGATTGAGAATAGGAATTTTGACTGCAGACCGTTAACAATATTACAGTTAGAAATAGGAGATATTTCATGGTGAATGTGTTTTCACCAAAGTTAAAAAAATTAAAAGGGCCTTTTACTACCAAGAACTTGGTATTTATAGCAGATATGGCCTTATATTGGTTAGGCGGGGACCATAAGACCTGTTTTTTAATCCAATTCGGGGTACAATGGAAACTGCAGCATAAATGACCGTACATCGGCCTTTACCGTGCTGATCGTGTTCGCATCATCAATATTCATCAGTACTTTATCTATAAGGTCAACTACTATTTGCATATGTGTTTCTTTCATTCCCCGGGTGGTAACTGCGGGTACGCCTATCCGTATGCCTGAGGTTACAAAGGGGCTTTTATCATCAAAAGGCACGGCATTCTTATTTAAGGTGATATGCGCTTTGTCGAGCGTTTCCTGTGCTTTTTTTCCGGTGATATTTTTATTGCGGAGGTCTATCAGCATCAGGTGGTTGTCTGTGCCACCGGAAATGATCTGGTAATCTTTTGCAACAAATGCTTTTGCCATGGCCTGTGCATTGCTGATGATCTGTTTACCGTAAGCCTTAAAATCTTCTGATAAAATTTCTCCAAAGGCAACGGCTTTTGCCGCTATTACATGTTCCAGCGGCCCGCCCTGTGTACCCGGAAACACAGCAAGGTCAAGTAAGGAACTCATCAACCTTAAATTTCCTTTAGGGTCTTTTAGTCCCCAGGGATTTTCAAAGTCGTGCCGCAGCATGATGATGCCGCCTCTTGGCCCGCGCAATGTTTTATGCGTGGTGGAAGTAACGATATGACAATGATCGAACGGATCATTTAATAAACCCGATGCAATTAAACCTGCAGGATGTGCAATGTCTGCAAAAACAATGGCACCGATCTCATCAGCCACAGCACGGATGCGTTTGTAATCCCATTCACGGCTGTAGGCCGAAGCGCCACAGATGATCATCTTGGGTTTTTCCTTGCGGGCAGTAGCTTCCAGTTGTTCATAATCTATAAGACCTTCTTTGGTTACGCCATAGTGAAGTGCCTGGTAAGTTTTTCCGCTGAAATTGGCAGGACTACCATGTGTAAGATGCCCACCCATACTGAGATCAAGCCCCAGGAATTTTTCTCCGGGTTTCATTACTGCCAGGAAAACAGCGCCATTGGCCTGGGCGCCACTATGTGGTTGTACATTTGCCCAGCTTGCATTGAAGATATTTTTTAATCTTTCAATGGCCAGGTTCTCAATTTCATCTACCACTTCACAGCCACCGTAATATCTTTTGCCCGGGTAACCCTCGGCATATTTGTTGGTGAGGGAAGTGCCCATGGCCTGCATTACAGGCAAACTGGTAAAATTTTCAGAAGCAATGAGTTCTATGCCATTACGCTGGCGCTCCAGCTCTTTTTGAATAAGGTCAAAAACCAGGGTGTCTTTTTGCATAAGCGAATGTTGGTACCGCAAATATAAGCAGCGGCTTTTACTTTGATGTATGGATTATAGCCGCCCGGATGTATATAATTAGGCAATTACCTAAAATTTACTACTTTCACACCCCGTTTCAAGTAAGAGAAAAATACTATTGTAAACTAAATGCTCTGCCCAAGGCAGATTGGGGTTTCACAATGAAGGCAATTATTCCAGTAGCAGGGGCAGGCACAAAGCTTCGGCCTCATACATATACACAGCCCAAGGCTTTAATTCCACTTGCAGGAAAAACCATTCTTAGTATCATCGTTGATCAGTTGCACGAGGCAGGTATTAAGGATTTTATTTTTATCATTGGTTACCTTGGTGAAAAGATCCAGGATTATGTAAAGGCCAAATATCCCCACCTGAACTGTTATTTCATTCAGCAAAACGAGCGTTATGGAACAGGCCATGCCATTGATCTTACCAGGGAAATTGTAGGAACAGATGAAATACTGATCGTTTTGGGAGATACCATTGCAGAGTATGACGTAAAAGAAGTGATGAATTCACCCTATTCAATGCTGGGTGTAAAAAAAGTAGATGACCCGCGGAATTTTGGTGTGGCCGAAATTGAAGAAGATGGATCAATCAGCCGGGTAGTGGAAAAGCCGTCCATTCCAAAAAGTAATATGGCCCTGGTAGGAGTTTATAAGATCAAGGAGACCAATTTTTTATTTACCTGCCTTGAAAAGATCATACTTACCGAAAGCAAAAGTTATGATGAATTCAATTTAACCGATGCTTTGGAATGTATGATCCAGAGCGGGGCTAAGTTCCAGGCCCTTAAAGTGCAGAACTGGTTCGACTGTGGGAAAAAAGAGACCTTGCTGGAATCCAATGCCACCCTGTTAAAGAAATTCGGTGGCAATGTTTCTGAAAAGCATTCTTTTGAAAATACCATTATCATTCCTCCGGTAAGTATTGGAGAGGGTTGCGATATTAAAAATTCGGTCATTGGACCCAATGTGGCCATCGGGGAGAACAGTACCCTTAATCATGCCATTATTAAGGACTCCATCATCGGTGCTTATTCCAACCTTTTTGAAATTGTACTCAATAACTCGCTTATTGGTAGCGATGCAGAAGTGAGGGGCGTAAGCCGTAGCTTAAATATCGGCGACAATACTGCCATTGATCTCGGCGGCAGTAATAAAGGCTGATGCCTTCCTGCACCCTGCCTTTCCATATTCATGAAATTTCACCTCTTTTTTTAAAAAAAGCAGCTTGAGTATATAATAAAAATACTTACTTTGCGTTTCAAAGTACTTTCAATTCGTTTATTATTTTTTGAACGATATTTGAAAAAAGAATTTTCAACGATATGCATAACAGGATCACCAGGCTTTTAAATATTGAGTTCCCCCTGATACAGGCGGGTATGATATGGGCCAGTGGCTGGCGCCTGGCCAGTGCGGTAAGCAATGCCGGTGGATTGGGGCTGATCGGCAGCGGCAGCATGTACCCAACTGTATTGAGAGAGCATATCCAAAAATGTAAAGCAGCTACGCAGCGGCCATTTGGTGTAAACGTTCCTTTGCTCTACCCGGATATTGATAAACACATACAGGTGATCATTGAAGAACAGGTTCCCATTGTTTTTACTTCGGCTGGGAATCCAAAAACATGGACGGCTCATTTAAAACAACACGGTATTACGGTGGTACATGTGGTCAGCAGCAGTAAGTTTGCAATAAAGGCACAGGAAGCAGGTTGTGATGCTGTGGTTGCAGAAGGCTTTGAAGCAGGCGGGCATAACGGTAAAGAAGAAACGACCACCATGGTACTGGTTCCGGCTGTTGCTTCAGCTGTTGAAATTCCGGTAATTGCCGCAGGTGGCATCGCAACAGGAAGGCAAATGTTAGCGGCAATGGTATTGGGTGCAGAAGGGGTACAGGTAGGCAGTCGTTTTGTAGCCAGTTCCGAAGCATCGTCTCACTTAAAGTTCAAAGACCTTGTCATAGCATCGCAGGAAGGGGATACCTTTCTATCTTTAAAACAACTGACGCCGGTTCGTTTGATGAAGAATAAATTCTTTGCTGAAGTGCAATTGGCAGAGCAACAGGGAGCAACAAAGGAGCAGTTGGAAAATTTGCTGGGAAGAGGCAGGGCCAAAAAGGGAATGTTTGAAGGCGAACTGGAAGAAGGCGAACTGGAGATCGGACAGGTAAGTGCGCTCATTAAAACCATACAACCCGCAGCTGAGATTGTGAATGAAATATGGAAAGATTTTGAAATGGCATTACGTCAGCCACTAAAATAAAATATTACTTTAGCGCATAATTAAAATTTTGTAAACTAACCCTCAACAAATGTTACTACAACCCGTGCATACCTGTTCTATAATAAAAAAGGCATTGGTGCTGTTTTGCCTGTTTTTTTTTATGAATACAAATTTTGCACAGGCCCAGCCACCTGTTAAAGATCCAAGTAATCCCGAAATGCCCCAAATGCCCACACAATATCCTCCGGGGCAGTTCTACGATATTTTGAAAGATAAGAATACAGATAATCCAAATAATAAAACGATCGGGTCCGACAAAAACAAATCGCTCAAAGACAGAATAGCAAAGGATAGCCTTGTTAGAGAAAACACCCCGCAATCCATTAATAAAACAGAAGACACTTACGGTATGAATTTGTTCAGGGCAGGCGTAGTGGCTTCGATCACTGAATTATCTACACCACCACTGGATTACCCGATCGGTGTGTATGACCATATCATCGTTTCATTGTGGAATGGCGCAGAAGCAACTTTTGAATATACAGTAGCGAGAGACGGCTCTATTTTCCCCACAGGCTTGGGTAAGATATATTTACAGGGATTAACCTTTGAAAATGTGCGGTCACTGATTACAAGACGGTTCAAATCCTATGTTCCGCCGTCAACGAATATCACTGTTTCAATTGGACAGCCGCGTACCATTACTGTAAATGTTGCGGGGGAAGTAAATACGCAGGGGCCTGTTACTGTATCTGCATTCACCAATGCATTCAATGTGATCGCCGTTTCGGGCGGGCCAACTGATATGGCGGACCTGAGAGAGATCCAGATCAAAAGAAACGGTAAGGTCATTGATGAATTAGACGTATACAAATACCTTACCACAGGAGATTTTGGAAAGCATATCTACCTCGATAACAATGATTTTGTTATCATTCAAACCGTGCAGAAAAAAGTAAAGGCCGAAGGAAAATGGAAACGCCCGATGTTCTACCAGTTAAAAAAAGATGAAGGCGTAAAAGCCTTGTTGAAATACAGTGGTGGTTTATTGAGAGACGCTTTTGCAAGTGGCATGAAAGTGTACAGAACGGAATTGGAGAAACAAAAAATTAACGATGTAAATGCAACTGCGATCATTAATCCTACCAACGATCCCAGGTTTAGAGGAGAAGATTTTTTACTGCAGGATGGCGATATTGTTAAAGTAATTGCTGTAAATCCGGGGCTGGTCAATAAAGTAGAAATGAAGGGTGAAATATCTTATCCCGGTCAGTATGAAATTAGAAAAGGCGATAAATTATTTGACCTGATCAACAGGGCAGGCGGTATTACCCGTAATACTTATTTGCCGAGGGCCTATATTTTCAGGGGTGGAGGTGATAGTACCAATATCAAGGCAAATAAGCTGGAGGTTAATTTATCTGATATCGGGAAGAATGATACCAACAGTGTCCATAACATTGAATTAATTCCCAATGACCAGGTACTTTTATTCAACGTCAATGAGTTCTCAGAAAAACAGTACGTTGAAATATTTGGTGAAGTAAGAAAGGAAGGGAAAGTAAATAAATACGGCGGCATGACCTTACAGGACCTGTTATTCCTGTCAGGCGGGCTAAAACAATCTGCTGAATTTGGAAGGATCGAAATATCCAGCATCGTAGATATCGACTCTGCAAAAAAATCACAAACGCCTACACGAACGATCGTGCGTACCATAAAAGTGTCTCCTGATCTTGACCTGGACGTTGCCTCTTCCAAAATAATATTAAAACCATACGACCAAATATATGTAAGAAAGAACCCAACATTTGAATTGCAGCAGCTGGTACAGATCAATGGCCTTATAAAGTACTCGGGCCCTTACCCAAGATTGGATAAATACGAGCGCTTGTCTTCCTATATCCAAAGGGCGGGCGGGGTAAAGGAAAATGCAGACCTCAGCGGAGCCATTCTTTACAGGAAGCGAACACAATACTTACGTGAGAATGTTACAACCAAGATCAATAAGATTGTGGATTCTGCCGGTAATATTAAATTAGATTCTGTAAAGACAGAGATCACCGATTCATCCGGAGAGCCTGTAAGTATTGACCTGGCCAAAGCATTGAAATATAAGAATTCGAAATATGATATTGTGATGCAGGAAGGTGATATTGTTTTTATTCCCGAAATAAATCCTTTTGTAAGTGTGAAAGGTACTGTTCAATCACCCCTAAAACTAACTTTTGATAAAGAGCACACCAATGTTAGTTATTATGTTGACAAAGCAGGTGGTTTTGGCCTGCGGCCATGGCGAAGCCGTATCTATGTACAATACGCAAATGGCAAGAGCAAGCGTACCCATACTTTTTTCTTCATACACTTTTATCCAAAAGTACAGGAAGGCAGTACGGTGAATGTTCCTTTCAGGCCTGAAGGCAAGGGAATCACCGATGTTGCACAGCAGATAATGTTATCGATCGTTCCAATAGCTGCTGCTGCGATAATAGCCAAAGTATTGGTTAAATTATAATTGCAAAACAAAAAAAGTACAGATGACTAACATTGAATTGATAAAGCAACTGATAAAGCGGTTAAGAAAATTCAGCTGGGTTATTATTTTAATTGCAATTGGATTTGCAGGGTTCTTTTACTACATGGCAAAACAAAACCTGTTGTTATATACTTCCAAGGCAACTGTTTTTCCGCTGAACAGTTCATCTGATAACACCGTTTCGAGTTCTACCATCAGTAATATCCTGGGCCTTTCAGATGCGCCCAAATCCTTTAGTGGAGAAGCTTCTATCAATATCATGGAATTGGCAACCAGCCGCAGAACCAGGGATGCCGTAGCGATGGAAAGAATCCCATCAATGCAGAACAAGATGATCTCTGAATTATTGATCGAAGAAAACAATAAGCACACAGAGTTCATGCAGAATGCGCCGTTAAAAATGCCAACAGATAGTCAACGCCTGATAAACCTTGCCAGTAATTTATTAAAGGGGGGCTTCCAGTCGAAGATCAATAAGAACGGGATCCTTGAATTATATTTTACCAATACGAACCCTGATATTGTACGTGAAGTGAGTTATATCTATATCGATAAATTGTCCAGCTTTTATATCGACCTGAAAAAGAAAAAAGCACAGATCGATTATGAATTCGCCGTAAAAAAAGCTGATTCATTGTTAAATGTACTCAATGGTTTGGATAAGCATGCCATTGCGCTCGATGAAAGTACTTTCTTTACGAATGAGGAATTGATGCGGTATAGTTTACCAAAACAAAACCTTGCACAGGATAAATCAACTGTACAATCGCAATATTATTATGCAGTGAATAACAGGGAGGCTGCAGCATATAAACTGCAAAAAGAAACACCCATCATTGAGCCGCTCGACAGGCCTGAACCACCTTACGATACTTCACAGAAATCTGCTACACTATATGCGATGATTGGTTTTATTTTAGGGGCCGCTATTGGTATCGGGTTGTTCAGTTTTAAGATACTCAGCAGGTTCATCGGGGATGAATTGAACAAAGCGATAGAAAAAGCATCGAAGCCCAAAGAGCCCGTTGCTGCAACGCAAGCTTAATTCAATTGATAGTTCGTAGTCTGTAGTTTGCAGTCAACAAGCCATGGGTACCAACTATCAACTACAAGTTCTCAACTATTTCCTAAACGCCCATTTGATCATTTCCTTCCAGCTTGGTTTTTTACCATACATTAATATTCCCGTGCGATAGATCCTGGCTGCGAACCATGTCGTGAACATAAACCCTCCGATGAGGAGTATCATTGAAAGGCCCAATTGCCAGTAAGGGACTGTATTGGGAACGCCAAATGGTATCCTTGCCATCATCACTATTGGTGAACTGAATGGTATGATACTTGCCCAAACTGCAACAGGGCTTGATGGATTTGTTATTGCGGGTGTCATTAAAGCAATGGAAAAAATGATGAGCATGGTGATGGGGAAACTCAATGATTGTGCTTCCCTCATGTCTTCATTGATGGCACTGCCAATGGCTGCATACAATGAAGAATAAAAGAAAAATCCGGCCAACAGGTAAAAGATAAAACAGCCAACCACTAAAAAAATGTGTACACTGGTGAAAACTTTTTGAATGTTTCCTACAGCATTGGCCATAGCACCAGCATCATGCCCGGAAAATTTGCCAACATTATAGATGAGGAAAACAAAACTTACCCAAATAAGGAATTGTGTCAATGCTACCATGCCGATGCCTATTATTTTGCCCAGCATTAACTGGAAAGGTTTTACAGAGGATACCACTACTTCTGCAATGCGATTTGTTTTTTCTTCTGTAACGCCCATCATTACCTGGCTGCCATAGAGCAATAAGATCAGGTACATTAAAAAACCGCATACATATCCAATGATGGTAGCAGACCCGGCATCGGCAGCACGGTTCTTTTCATTATTTATTTTGAGGCTGATATTACTTTTGGCGAGGATCCGTTTTTTCAACGTATCAATTCCCAAACTGTCATTTTTTATATCACTCCACATCCTGTTCAGTTTGGCTTCAAGGGGGGCTGTAGCTCCAATACCATAGGTGTTATGTGTATTGAACGAAAGGCTGTCGAGCCCGGTTTTCCAACTTGCATTTTGAGGTATTACAACGTAGCCATTGTAGCCGAGTGAATCAAATTCCTTTTTAAATGCTTCTTCCGGAATTTGTATCAATGATAATTTATTGGCTGTATCGGCCCGGTTCGCTTTAGCAATGAGTGTATCTGTAAAATAACCAGACTTGTCGATGATAGCTACGTTAAAGTCTTGTTTGCTTTTGTCGGCAATATAACCTGTCCCAAAAATGAGCGCCAGGTACAATACAGGGAAGAGAATGGTACCGATGATGAATGTTCTTTTCCTTACCCTTGTGAGGTATTCTCTTTTTATGATGAGCAGTATTTTTTTCATACTAAAAAATTAGGTAGTTAGGTTTTGGGTTGATCAGGATTCCATTTTTTGAAACTGCCTTGCAGTAGGCGTTCCTTCCACCAGGCGGATAAATATTTCGTTCAGGGAAGGAAGCATTTCTTTAAAAGAAACGATATTGACTCCCTGGTTAATGAAATATCCCAATACATCATTGGGTTTATATCCTTCTTTTATTTTTACGATCAGTTCCTGTTTATTTGTTTTGATTGTTTCAAATACATTGCTGTTGATCGCATCAGGGATATTCTCCAGCTGGATGCCAAATAAATTCTCTTTAAAATCCTGTTTCACTGACTGCACGCTACCATCCAGGATCTTCTTTCCCTTGTTCACCAATACGATCTTATCACAGATCTCTTCTACCTGTTCCATCCGATGGGTACTGAAGATGATGGTAGCGCCGTTTTGTGCCAGGCGATAGATCTCATCCTTGATCAAATTGGAGTTAACAGGATCCAGTCCGCTGAAAGGCTCATCCAGTATGATCAGATCAGGCTCATGCAAAACGGTGATCACGAATTGTAATTTTTGCCCCATGCCCTTACTGAGGTCCTCTACTTTTTTATTCCACCAGCTTTCCATCTCAAATCGTTTGAACCAATCCCTGATCTTAGACATGGCATCACTACGGCTGAGCCCCTTTAATTGTGCAAGGTATAAAGCCTGTTCACCGATCTTCATCTTTTTGTATAAGCCTCTTTCTTCCGGCATATAACCGATGTACTTCGCATCGTTCTCGGGGTCAAACTTTTTTCCTTTGAGGATGATATCGCCTGCATCGGGGTAAAAGATCCCGGTGATCATCCGTATCAATGTAGTTTTGCCGGCACCATTTGGCCCTAATAAACCAAAGATGCTTCCCTTTGGGATCTCCAGGCTTATATCATCAACCGCTTTTTGAGTGGCAAAGTATTTTTTTAGATTGTGTACTTCTAAAATATTCATTCTTTATGGTATTATTTTTTAGGATGTAAATGTAAGGTTGAAACGACAAAAAAAAGAACAAGGATATTACCAACGGTAAATTTATGTTAGATGTGCTGTGTACGCACACTTTTCATTTTAAAGGCTGTAGTACATCGTATAACTTATCACTGCCATATTTTCGCTAATTGCAGGGCCACCCTTTCCCCATCCATTGCCGCACTTACGATACCCCCGGCATAGCCGGCGCCCTCACCACAAGGGTAAAAATTAGCTAATTGCGGATGTGTCAATGATATTGCATCCCTTGGAATGCGTACCGGGGATGAAGTGCGGCTCTCCGTTGCCACTACTACGGCTTCATTAGTAAAATAACCAGGCATTTTTTTTCCAAATTGCACAAATGCTTTTGCAAGGGATCCATAAATAAAATCCGGGAGTACCTCCTTCAGGTTAACAGCATTTAATCCGGGTAAATAAGAAGATGCGGGTAAGGAAGATGAACTTATCCCGTTACTGAAGTCGGCCATTCGTTGGGCCGGTGCAACAAATTTTCCGCCGCCTGCTTCAAAACATTTTTGTTCTACTATCTTTTGAAACTTTAAAAAGATCAATGGGTCCAATGTGCGCCCACTCTTGACTCTTACCGCTGAACTTTTAACTTCTTTAATCGCATCTTCCATTTCCACCTGTACCACTATGCCACTATTTGCATAAGGATTATTTCTTTTGGAGGGGCTCCAACCATTCACCACTATTTCTCCGGGAGCAGTGGCAGCCGGGGCGATGATACCGCCCGGGCACATGCAAAAAGAAAATACACCGCGATCATTTACCTGTTGTACCAGGCTATAGGCGGCAGGCGGCAAAGCGGTTTCTCTTACAGGGCAATGATATTGGATATTATCAATTAATGTTTGCGGATGTTCAATGCGTACGCCTAATGCAAAGGGTTTCGCTTCAATTAATATTTTTTTGTTTTGCAGCATTTCAAAGATATCCCTGGCGCTATGTCCGGTAGCTAAGATAAAAGCATCGGCTTCAAATGAATTTCCATCGGCTGTTCTTACCGATTGGATCCTGTCATTTTCTATGATCAGGTCAACTACTTTTTTTTCAAAAAGAAATGTCCCGCCACAATCCCTGATCTTTTCCCGCATGGCTATAATAATATGTGGCAGCTTATTGGTACCGATATGCGGGTGCGCCTCATACAAGATCTTTTCTTCTGCCCCGAATTTTACAAAAAGGTTCAGTATCCTGTTGATATCTCCTCTCTTATTACTCCTGGTATATAATTTCCCGTCGCTGTAAGTACCTGCGCCACCTTCGCCAAAGCAATAGTTACTATCCGGATCAATGATGCCTGCTTTATTCAACAGGGCCAGGTCACGGCGCCTTGCTCTTACATCTTTTCCTCTTTCTAAAATGACGGGTTGAATGCCTTGTTCTATCAATTGCAATGCTGCAAATAAACCGGCTGGCCCTGCGCCAATAATGACCACTTTTTTTTGAGATTTACTTACCTCTTTAAAATTAAACACCCGGGTCTCTCGTTCGTGAAAGGGCTCATCAATAAAAGCATTCACAGTAAGGTTTACCCAAATGGTTCTGGCCCTGGCATCAACAGATTGTTTGATAATATGAAAACCGGAAATGGAGGATTCTTTTTTAGCGCTGGTTTTAGCCAGTAATGCTTTAATCACGGCTTCGTTGGCCGCTTCAGATGGCAGCAATTTGAGAGATATTTTTTGTTGCATACCCCTAAATCCCCTGAAGGGGACTTTGAAGAGAATGGCTATTTGAACTTCTCTTCAAAGTTTATTGATTTAAACTTTGAATAATCAAGATTCTTTAAAGTATTAAACTCCATAGTTCCCACTTTAGGAACGGAGGGGGTTGCTTTAAAACGGCAAATCATCCACGGCATCCGGAGGCGCACTTGAAAAAGTATCAAGTGGTTCCAGGTAATCATTATCTGTTGTAGCAGCACCGGGTTGCAGTATCTGTTCAATTCTCCAGGCATCCAGGTTGGTGATATAGTTTACTTTGCCATCTTTTTCCCATTTACTGCCCTTGATATTAAAGTACACTTTTATCTCGTCCCCGATATTTACCCGGTCAATGATCGTTGTTTTATCCTGTACACATTGAAATTTAACGTAATTGGTAATGGTACGCCCATTAATATCATCTGTTTTTTCTACGGCAAATTCCCTGGTCTTGAAGGTCTCCGTTCGTTGAACCGTATCATATTTGGCAACTAATTTGCCGGTCAGTTCATAACTCATAGTAATAATTTTTATATGCCAAAAGTAAATCTATTTACTGATAATATTTTGTTGATTTGTATTAGCGGTGTTAATAAAAATTGGCTATCTTCCTTTATATAAGTATTGTATCAACATTTGATGCAGGATAGATATCCTGACCGGCTTTTACTACAGGTTTACTTTTTTCGGCAAGATGGCTTTCCCGTTTCTTTAGAAAAAAAATGGAAACAGGATCAATTAATGCCGGAATTGAAATGCAAAGTTCATTTAAAGATGTTTTATTGAATAATATCAAATATCATGCTGTATTTGAAATTCATAAAAGGGGTTTAATAAATAGCCGGGTGGTTCAAAGGCATATGAACGGGGCCTCAGAAAGCAGGAAAGCCAACGACAAAGATTAACCCGGTATAAAAACTGCAGCCCGATAATTGGGTGCAATGCATATATTTTTTTCGATGTATCCATTCGCACCAAAACTAAAACAGGGCTAATAAGGCTGCAAACCAGGAGGGTTGATCAGGTATAATTTTGAAAAGGCGGGCATTTGAGATCTAGTAGCAAAAAAGGAAAACTTCTCAAAATTGCATAC
Organism: Bacteroidota bacterium; assembly: GCA_025362055.1. Classification (GTDB taxonomy): domain Bacteria; phylum Bacteroidota; class Bacteroidia; order Chitinophagales; family Chitinophagaceae; genus Ferruginibacter. The sequence continues at coordinate 5,307 of JANYIM010000239.1, read as the reverse complement.
TGTGGCCCTAATGAAAAAAACAAATGAATAAAAAATTTTTTTTTCAACAATTTATTCGATATTCGCTGTCCTGCTAAAGTTTTTTTTTCAATGAAAAATGAAAAGGATTTTTTGCCGGCAGATCAGGGAGAAACTATTCGTAAACTCAATATATAAATTGCTTAAGGAATAATGGAGAAAGCTTTTGATAAAGTATGGGCTAATTGTTTAGAGATCATCAAAGACATTGTTGAATGGCAGCATTTCCAAACATGGTTTGAACCGATCAAACCGGTTGCATTAAAAGAAAAGATTTTAACCATACAGGTTCCCAGTCAGTTTTTTTATGAGTACCTTGAAGAACATTATGTTTCGCTTTTGGCAAAAACATTAAAAAGAGAATTAGGAACAGCGGCACGTTTGGAATACAGAATTATGGTGGATAGTGGTAACAGTAAAAACAAACCACTAACGATGGATGTGCCGGGCCAGGGTTATAAATCATATTCAAACAACGAAATGGATTTTCCACTTGTCATAAATAATCCTGTTAAAAATCCATTCGTGATCCCGGGTTTAAAGAAGATGCAGATCGACCCGCAATTGAATCACGCTTACACTTTTGATTTTTTCATAGAAGGCGATTGTAACAGGGTTGCCCGCCGTGCCGGCAAGACCGTAGCAGAGAAGCCGGGAGCCACTTCTTTTAATCCATTGGTCATATACGGAGGAGTTGGTTTGGGTAAGACCCATCTTGCGCAAGCTATTGGTAACGAGGTTAAAAGGCTGCATGCCAACAAGGTGGTATTATATGTAAGCTCCGAAAAATTCATCAACCAGTTCATCGATCACGGGCGTAATGGGGCCATCAATGATTTCATACATTTTTACCAGTTAATAGACGTATTAATTATAGATGATGTACAGTTCTTTAACCGTGCCGAAAAATCGCAGGATGCTTTTTTCTCCATTTTTAATCATTTACATCAAAGCGGCAAGCAATTAATATTGACCAGTGATAAGCCTCCGAAAGATCTTGAAGGTGTTCAGGAAAGATTATTGAGTAGGTTTCGGTGGGGGCTAAGCGCAGATCTTCAGGTACCTGATTATGATACCAAGATAGAGATACTGGAAAAGAAGATGAAGAGCGATGGTTTGGAAATGCCCCGCGAGGTAGTGAAGTATATCGCTTATAATATTAATAGTAATGTACGCGAGCTGGAAGGCGCCTTAATATCATTATTGGCACAATCTTCGCTAAATAAGAGGGAAATAGACCTTGAGTTGGCTAAAAAAGTACTACGCAATTTTGTGAAATCTTCCAGTAAGGAGATTACTATCGACGCCATTCAAAAAATGGTATGCGAGTATTTTGATGTGCCTTATGATAAATTATTACAAAAAACGCGGAAGCGGGAGATTGTGCAGGCACGGCAGATCACGATGTTCCTGGCGAAGGCATTCACCAAAAATTCACTCAAAACCATCGGGGAGCATTTTGGCGGAAGGGATCATACCACGGTCATTCACAGTTGCCAAACTGTAAAAGACCTGATGGATACCGACAGCCTTTTTAAGGAAAGTGTACTTGAGCTGCAGCAAAAAGTGCAACTGGCTGCGATGTAAGCCTCTTTATTTACACCTATTTTCCATTTAATTTTGGGTAGTAACGCATTGAATTGTATTTTTGCCACCCCTTAACCATAGGGCAGGTAAAAAATTAGGAGAGGTGCCTGAGAGGCCGAAAGGAACGGTTTGCTAAATCGTCGTACGGGTTAAACTGTACCGTGGGTTCGAATCCCACCCTCTCCGCAAAAGAAAATAAAAGGAATAGGGTTGAACAGTTCCGCCGCGGCGGATCGAATCCCACTCTCTCCGCAAAGATTTTTTTTTAAGATAGATAACCAATAGTTCGGGGCGTAGCGTAGCCCGGTTATCGCGCCTGGTTTGGGACCAGGAGGTCGCAAGTTCGAATCTTGCCGCCCCGACAAAGAGCCTTGTTGATTGATTTCAGCAAGGCTTTTTTTTGCCTGTCATTTTTAAAAGCCCTTTTCTTAATCTGATATTTTTTGTAAGTTTAACCTGCACAGTACTCATCCGTTTTTACAAAATAGAGAATTATTTAAATTATAAACTATCACATCATGCCGAAACAAATAAAACGCCACAGTTTTCTTTTGCTAATGATCTGTTTGCTTGGGATGACCAAATTACATGCCCAGCCTTTCTCCCTTGATGACAAGATCAAGCCAATTGAACTGAATTTTGTGCCAATGGACCCGCCCAACAAACCATTGGCCAAAGGCCGGATGAATGTAACCGTCATTACCCAGGTAGTGGATACCATGTATTTTTTTGGAAAGGGATTCAGTACCTATGCGCCTGCATACTTAGGTGTTACTGCAAAAGATAAAGCTATACCCCTGCAAGTTGACCTGTGCAAGGAAAACTGGCTCACCGCAAGCAGGACAGGGAACACAGGCGACAAAGGTTATTGGGAAGATAAGTTCAGGACCGAAGGCGATATGGGTATTCGCATCATTGCCAAAACAAAGCCTGCCAGTTATACAATAGTGGTATGGAATGGAGAAGATATGAAAGTTGACGTGCCTTCCCCTTTTTCAAAAGATAAGCCCGGTAGTAGCGGGGGAGGGTTCATGGGGGTTCTTAAAAAGAACCTGCTGTATATTATCATTGCCGTGCTGGTGTTGGTGATTACATTCCTGTTCTTTAAGTTTAAGAAGAAAAAAGCATAACGCTCATACGGTTTCAATACTGGTATATTTTAAAATAATTCCTTATCATAAAAATATTTTACAATGAAAAAAATAATTATCATCCTCTTTGTTTTTTTTACAACCTGTACCATTTGTGCCATTGCACAGGAAGATCCTGCTGCAAATCTTGGAAACCAGGAAGCTGCCTACCAATGGCAAATGAATGAAGGAGATGCCTCCGGTGCACAGGGTGGGTGGAATGATGATGGCTGGGGCAACTTGCAGGGAGGACTTGAAGCCGCCTCACAAGGACTTGGGCAGCTTAATACTTTTTTAAATATTTATCATAGTGCGCATGACCTGTATGACGCCACGCGTGCCCTGGATAATAATGAATGTCAGCCCGACTTTACAACCAGTGCCCAGGCCATGATGCCAACCAGTTGTGAAGAAGGTGGGGCCTGTTACACCTGCTATCAGAGCGCTGTGAATGAATTGGCTTTTATAAGAAGGCAACTGGCAAGATTATCCTGCATTTATCATAACACCAAAACCTTTAATGAAAGGGCCATTGCCTTTGGAGATAACACTTCGGGGATACATGCAGTGAACGGGCTTGCATGGCAGTATGCCAAGGCTGACATTGTGGCGGCATATGAAAGTTTTAAACATACCTACGATGATAAATACACTGGAATGATGGGTACATTGGATAAATCCCTGCATGATATCGGCACTTGCGAAGACCAATATGGCGAACACGACTGGTACCAACGCTTCGGCTTTATTTATTTTGAATTCATGAAAGAGAAATACAAGCGGACTGATTAATATCAGTGTAGGGAGAATTTATTTAAGCAGGTTAAGGTCTGGCTGTGCATATTTATACACTTTGAAGTAGATCGTTGTCTTGGTTTGATATACACCTTCAATTTTTGAAAGCTCATTCACAAATTGCACCAGGTGGTCATTGTCCCTGCACATCACATCCACCTCCAGGTCGTAATCACCGGAGGTCATCGCTAAAAAACTCACTTCAGAAAGTTTACTGATTTTTTGTGCAACTTTTTCTTTTAAGGTTGCAGGCCTTACATATACTGCAATATGGGCATAAGAGCGAAAGCCCACTTTCTCGGGGTCAACCCTTCCTATAATATTGATGGTGCCATCTTCAATGAGCTTATTGAACCTTGTGCGAATAGTACCGATAGATACTTTCAATTTCTCTGCGATCACTGTAAATGACATCCTTCCATCCTTTTGCAGGTAGGATAAAATGGCAAAATCAAGGTCGTCTAATGTAATGGTTGCTTTTTGCATAAGGCTTTTAGTATGACAAATATGCGACTAATATATAAAATTATTATTTTTATTTGGTCAATTAATGAATTATTTTTACTTTTCTATCTTATTTTCTACAAAATTTATAGTTTAACCATCATCATGAAATACAAAGCACTACAAAATTATATCGGCGGACAGTTTGTGAATGCCGGTACTGATAAAACGATGGAAGTGGTCTCGCCGTTAGACGGCACCTTGCTTTCCACGGTTCCAATGTCATCTGCAAAAGACCTCGACACCGCCGTAAAGGCAGCAAAGGCAGCATTCTATGGCTGGAGCCATACACCAATAAAAGAAAGGGTGCAGGTTTTTTTCAGGTACAAGACCTTACTGGAAAAACATTTGAAAGAACTGGCAGAATTGTGCAGTGAGGAAAATGGCAAGACCTATGGTGAATCTGTTGCAGAGATCGAGAAATGTATCGAGCTTACCGAATTTGCCACGTCATTGCCGCAACTGGTTACCGGCGAAGTGCTGGAAGTGAGCAGGGGAGTAGAATGCAGGACAGAGCACGTACCTCTTGGCGTGGTGGCTTCCATTGTTCCCTTTAATTTTCCAAGCATGGTACCCAACTGGACCTTACCCAATGCGATCGCGTTGGGCAACTGCATGATCATGAAACCATCCGAAAAAGTTCCGTTGAGTTGTGGAAGACTAGCCGAATTATTAAAAGAAGCAGGCCTGCCTGATGGGGTATTCAATATTGTGCATGGTGATGTGGAAATCGTAGAAGCAATTTGCGATCATCCTGGCATTGAAGCCGTATCATTTGTTGGTTCAACGAAAGTGGCGAAGATCGTTTACCAACGTTCAACGTCAAATTATAAAAGATGCCTTGCATTGGGCGGAGCAAAAAATCACCTGATGGTATTACCCGATGCCATTCCGGGCATGACTGCACAAAACGTAGCTGCCTCCATGAGTGGCTGTGCTGGACAGCGTTGCATGGCTGCATCTGCCATGATTGGTGTGGGTAATGTAGATGCGATCATTGATAAGATTTGTGAAGAAGCAAGAAAGATAGTTCCGGGAGAAAATTTAGGAGCGGTAATTAATAAGGCATCACAGGAAAGGATTGAAAAATTTATTACTGAAGCAGAAAATGACGGCGCTAAAATTTTAGTAGATGGCCGTAATACAAAAGTTAAGGGAAAAGAAAATGGTACTTATGTTGGCCCTACCGTTATTGATTTTGTTACACCCGGAATGAGTGTTGCAACAGAAGAGATCTTTGGCCCGGTTATTTCCATCATGCGTACCAATACTG
>JANYIM010000238.1 GCA_025362055.1 Bacteroidota bacterium | reverse complement strand
GATCCCAGCTATTATTTCGGAACCTTTTTCCATGTACGTTCTTTTCCCGCCATATTTGTTTATGATAAAAAAGGGAACTTTGTAAAAGCGTTTGACGGGAGTTATCCTATTGAACAGATCGCTGAGGCTTTGTAACGAACCTGTAGCATATCATGAAAAAAATATTCCTCCTTTTTTTTGTACTGGGTAGCAGCATCACCGCATTTTCGCAATATGATACCACGGCGCCTTATTTAAAAACAAAAATGCTGCCTGCTTTTAGTCTGCTTAACCTGGATTCAGTTGCCTTCACGCAAACGGTGCTGAAAGAAAATAAGAACACCATCATCATGTTGTTCAATCCCGAATGCGAACATTGCCAGAAACAACTACAATTACTGTTATCCATACCCGAAGTAGCGCAATCAACAGAATTGGTACTCTCTTCGATCGAAACACTGGAGAAGAACAGGATATTTTACAATAAATTCCATTTGGAGAATTATCCCTTCGTGCATCTGGGCAAGGATTTTAGATACATATTCGGCGCTTATTTTCAGCCAACAACCATACCCGTTTTAGCTTTTTACAATAAAAGAAATGGGTTTGTGCTGCTTAACCAGGGAAATGCAACGAAGAAAACAATATTGAAGGCATTAAAGAATTAAAACAATTTGCAAATCATCCCCGAACCTAGGGTTTGTTTTTTAAAATGCTGGCTCCATATCAATGCGCCTTCTACATATAATTGTATGTCATAATTGCCCTTGCCAAGATTGTCGACAGGAATTTCTATTGTTTTGGTATTTGAAGCCAGCCTAGACCTGAACAATACCTTACCGGAGATACGCTGCATCACTACATTGATCACGCCTTTTATCTTTCCACGGCCCAGGTATTGCAATGTTAGTTTATCCTTTTTAGTATCAGATTCAATACCCCATTCAAATAATGGTGGGTTCACTGTTACAAATACCGGTTTGGAGCAGGTGAAATTATTTTCGTCAGCGATCGCTTTGATCCTGTAGTAACTGCCGCCCGGCAAGGGCTTCCTATATTCCCATCGTATCTCCTGCCCAATCAGTGCTTCATCATTATAAAGCGTATCCAGATCGGTCCAATATTGCCCGTCATCCGTTTTTTGCAGGATGAATTGCTGCGTACATTGTTCCTCATTTTTCCAGCTGATGGTAATAATGTTTACCGCTTCATCATATGCAGCGGCAATGTCGAAGCCCGTATCCAATGCGCGGGCACCGGGGCACATCGCTATAAAAAAGCATAGTATGAGTGTTTTAGACATAGCAGTTCAACTAATTGAATAAGCCAGGGAGGAAATGCAGTTTAATGCATGATGGAAATCTACAAGTAGAGGATTTTAGCAGTTGTATTACCAGGTGCCCTTTCGGGTGAATAATGCCTATAAATATAATACATTTTTTGAGAAAAGCTACGTATACCGCCTGATCAGGGCCGCTTTATCTGCGAAAACAGGGAAAAATTATGCTGCCGGCTAACGAGCCAATTCAGTAATCGATTACCTTTGCACAGCAATTAATTTTCCATAAATAAAATATTTTTAAATGAAAATAACCGTTGTAGGAGCAGGTGCGGTTGGAGCAACCTGTGCAGATAATATTGCCCGTAAAGAATTGTGTTCTGAACTGGTATTACTGGATATTAAGGAAGGTGTTGCCGAAGGCAAGGCAATGGACCTGATGCAAACCGCTACCCTGCTCGGCTTTGACACCCGGATCACCGGCAGCACAAATGATTATGCAAAAACTGCCAACACGGATGTGGCTGTTATTACTTCGGGCATTCCACGTAAGCCGGGCATGACAAGAGAAGAACTGATTGGCATCAATGCCGGGATCGTGAAAACAGTTGTACAAAATATTTTACAGCATTCCCCCAATGCCATTATTATTGTTATCAGTAACCCCATGGATACCATGACCTACCTGGCATTACAATCAAGCGGGTTGCCTAAGAACAGGATCATTGGCATGGGTGGAATATTGGATAGCAGCCGTTTTAAATATTATTTATCAACTGCCATTGGCTGTGCTGCTACTGACTTGCAGGGCGTAGTGATTGGCGGACATGGTGACACTACAATGATACCATTGGCAAGACTGGCCACTTACCAGGGCTCGCCTGTTGCTGATTATTTAGATGCCGATACATTGAAAAAAGTTGTTGCAGATACCATGATCGGCGGTGCAACACTTACCGGTCTGCTTGGAACTTCTGCATGGTATGCACCGGGAGCAGCGGGAGCGGCATTGGTAGAATCTATCGTAAGAGATGAAAAGAAATTATTTCCCTGCTGCGTTTCTTTAGATGGGGAATACGGGCAAAAAGATATTTGCATAGGCGTACCCGTTATCATCGGGAAGAACGGATGGGAAAAGATCATTGATTATAAACTTACACCTGATGAGCAGGCCGCTTTCAATAAGAGCGCCGATGCGGTCAGGAATATGAATGCTGTATTAGCAACACTTTAATTATCTTGTTTAGATGAGAATGTGCCGGAAAATGATCCTTGCCTGTATAATTGCCTTAGTAAGCAGTTATAATTCCGATGCACAATTGCAGATCACCAATATAAGCAATGCACAGGCCCTGGTACAAATGTTACTGGGGCAGGGTATTAGCGTAAGCAATGTAACCCTTACCGGGCATCCTGCCATGACAGGATTCTTTCACAACATTAGTGGCACTAACATCGGTATCGACAGCGGTATCGTATTAACAAATGGTTGTGCAAAAACGAATGTCCCGCCCACCAAGACCGGAATGGATGGCAATGGTGTTACTCCCGCTATCAATATCAATGCATATAACAAATGGGGATTTCCAGGCGATCCCGATCTTTCTGCGATCGTTAACGATGTAACGAATGACGCCTGCGTACTTCAATTCGACTTTGTTCCATTAGGGGATAGTATAAAATTCAGGTATGTTTTTAGTTCAGAAGAATATACAGACTTTGCCTGCACCCAATTCAATGATGCTTTTGCATTCTTTATATCCGGGCCCGGCTTTGTGGGATTAAAAAACATTGCATTGATCCCGGGTACTAATTTACCCGTTACCATCAATAACATAAATATCGCCGGTTGTGCACCCTATCCGCAATACTATGTTGATAATTCACTCAATACAAATTTCACGCACGACGGGCATACTGTTGTATTTACGGCATTGGCGGCAGTGCAACCCTGCCAGACCTACCATTTAAAATTAGCGATTGCTGATGTGTCTGATGATGATCTTGATTCCGGAGTTTTTTTAGAAGCCAAAAGCCTTTCTTCCAATGTGATCAGCATCAATAATGTTACACAGGTTGATCCGAACAATAATAGTTATCTGGTGGAAGGATGTTCAACAGGTTCCTTCAAAATAAAAAGACCAAGAGCTGACCCAAGTGCCCTGTCTGTTCAACTTTCTTATACCGGAACGGCCACCAATGGAGTTGATATGCAATTGCTTCCCGCTACAGTAACCATTCCCGCCAACCAAACGGAGGTTACTGTAAACGTGATACCCATTATTGATAATATTCCGGAAGGAATTGAGACAATAAATATTTTTGCGTTGGCAGGATGTGCAAGCGGCACACCAACAGATAGTACCACTATTCAGATAAGGGATTATGATACACTGGGCATTACACCTGATACCGCTGCGATCTGTAAGAATACAAGCATCCAGTTAACAGCATCTCCCGGCTATTCTTTTTACCAGTGGGATGCCAATCCTACATTAGGTAATATTGCTATCAGGAATCCTATTGCATCACCTGTCAATAATGCAACGACTTATTATTGTACAGCAACAGAAGGAACATGCCATGGAAGGGATTCTTCTTTTATTGCCATAAAGCAACTCAGCTTTGTTTCAAAGATCGAAATAAACTGTAAGAACGATGCTACTGGTGAGATCAGGGTAGCCGGAGGTTCGTCATGGACAAGGCCTGCATTCTACTCGATCAATAACGGAGCCTACCAGGTAGACAGTACCTTCATTAATTTACCTGTTGGAGTGTACAACATAAAAATAAAAGATGTAACCGGTTGCATTGATAGCCTTGTCATCCCTATCACTCAATTGTATCCCGACTTTCTTATTACAGGCACGCCGGTAACGCCTGCAACCTGCACCGGTAACCCCGACGGAACGTTAACCATTAACGTTACCGGGGGAATGAGCCCTTACCTGTTCTCAACAGATGGTATCAATTTTCAAAACAGTAACCTGTTCAACCTTCTCCAGGGAAATTATATTGTAAGCGTAAAGGATAATAATAATTGCCCCGCTTCGCAAAATATTTTCATTCCGCTTTTCAATCACCTGACCCTTGATGCGGGGCCGGACACTACTAATTGTGAAGGGAGAACTACGCAACTCAATGCCATCTCCAACGGGGATAGCTTTAGCTGGACACCGGCTGCCACATTGAATAACAGCACCATTCATGATCCCATCGCATCCCCGGTCATAACAACACAATATATTGTGACCACATTTAGCGGCATTTGTTCAAAGTCTGATTCCATCACCGTTTTAGTGCACCCTTCTCCCGTAGCAGATGCTGGGCCCGATCAATCCATTTGCTTTGGGCAGGATACCCGGCTGAATGGTTCAGGCGGGCTTACCTATACCTGGCAACCAACCACCTACCTGGATAATTACCACCTTGCCGCTCCTGCCCTTATACAATTGCCCGGGTCAAGAACTTATTTTTTAAGCGTTATAAATAACTTTGGCTGCAGGTCATTACAAACAGACGCTGTAACTATTACGGTTACACGCCCTGCAATAGTGAACGTGGGAAGAGATACCACTTTGGCAATAGGCCAGCCATTGCCTTTATTTGCAACAGATGTAAACAATATAGGGTTCATGCAATATGAATGGAACCCACATGATTACCTGAATGACCCCTTTATTGTGAACCCCATTGCTACGCCCGACAGGGACATGAACTATACTGTTACGGCGCGCAATGCCCTGGGCTGTACTGCTACTGATTATTTAAGGGTAAAAGTGTACCGCGGTCCGGATATTTATGTCCCCAATGCATTTACCCCTGATGGTGATCATTTAAATGATATCTTAAAAGCGATACCGGTGGGCATCGGTGAATTTCATTATTTCCGTATCTACGATCGCTGGGGCAAACCGGTGTTCAGTACTATCAACTCCACCATCGGCTGGGATGGAAAACTTGCCGGAGTTCAGCAACATACCGGCACTTATGTATGGATGGCCGAAGGCATAGATTACAAAGGGAACCTGGTTCAGAGAAAAGGAACAGTTACGATCATAAGATAAATAATGCCGTGCCGTGGCCTGTGACCAGCCATCAACGAAATGTTTATGAAGTACTATATTTTTATATAGTATTTATTGTCTTGGTCTTACATCAAATAAGCAGCCCTGCCCGTGTATTAATAAAATACCCCTTTTCAATTTAATTTCGTTTCTTCAAACTCCAATTTGACTGCTACGATGAAATATACTCTTTTTCTTTGCTTCTTGCTTCCGAATATAGTTTCTGCACAACACCAGGATACTGCTATTATAAATAAGATCATAACACTACCGGTTCCCGGGGATCATTTTGTTTATCAAAAGCCAAAAGTATTTTCTTTTATAACTAACATTCCAAAAGATATGTATGGTTATACCCGGAATTCATTTCGCAAAAAAGATCTTGTAAACCTGGGCATAATAGCTGCCGCTACTGCAACCTTAATGGTATTCGACAAACAAATAACTCATGGCGTTCAACATTTTTGCAAAGTAAACGGCATTAAAAAGAAGGAGGATTTTTCACCACTGATCAAATTAAATATCGGCGGTAAAACTACTAATATTGGCAAGATCCCCAATAATATTAATACCGCCTTTTATAATTTAGGGCAGGGCTCTGCAACATTATTATTAGCAGGTGGCTTTTATATTGCAGGAAAGATAAATCATAATTACAGGGCATTGCAAACTGCCAGCCAGCTTACCGAGGCTTTTATAGCAATGGGGGTGGGTACACAAATATTAAAATATATTAGTGGCAGAGAAAACCCTTCTGAAGTTGCCTATGAAAGAAGATGTAAATGGAGGCCCATCCCCAAATGGGCTAGTTTTCAAAATAATAAACCATTATATGATGCCTTCCCATCCGGGCATTTAGCAACCCTCGTGAGCACAGTTACAATAATCAGTCAAAATTATCCTGAAAAAAAATGGATAAAACCAATCGGCTATTTGCTCACTTCTTTATGTGGCCTGGCAATGATCAACAATGGTGTTCATTGGGCCAGCGATTTTCCTTTAGGAATAGCGATGGGTTATGGGTATGCAAAATATATCAGCAAAAAAAGAAGGTTTAAGATAGTAAACTCATTATAAAATCACATTGGCACTTTGTTGATTTTTACACACTAAATTTATCATAAATTATACATGACTTACGTAATATAGTCGCTAACCGAATTTTCTTTAATAGAAACCCCTGTACCTCCAACCATTTCCCTAGCTCACCCCGTTCACTACCATCTCCTTATTGATCTTCAACACCAATCCCTGTAACACTTTACCTGGGCCGGCTTCTGTAAAATGAGTAGCCCCGTCGGCGATCATGGCTTCTACGCTTTGTGTCCACCTAACGGCACCGGTTAACTGATCAATTAAATTCTTTTTTATTTCCGCAGCATGGGTAACAGCTTTGGCAGCTACATTCTGGTAAACCGGACAGGAAGGGACATGAAATGTAGTTGCTTCAATGGCTGCTGCCAGTTCTTCTTTTGCGGGCAACATAAGGGGTGAGTGAAATGCACCTCCAACCGGTAATACCAATGCCCGCTTTGCGCCTGCAGCCTTCATTCTTTCACAAGCGATCTCTATGCCTTTAATGGAGCCGCTGATCACCAACTGACCCGGACAATTATAATTAGCCGCTACTACCACTTCATGGGTTTCGGCATAAACAGCTGCGCATATCGCTTCTACTTTATCATCAGCCAGTCCTAATACTGCCGCCATCGTAGACGGATTCATTTCGCAGGCCCTTTGCATGGCGCCTGCCCTTACGGAAACCAATTTTAATGCATCCGCAAAATGTAATGTGCCATTGGCCACAAGTGCAGAGAATTCACCTAACGAATGGCCTGCAACCATATCCGGTTTTGCAGCAGGCATGGTTTTAAAAGCCACCACGGAATGTAAGAAAACTGCAGGTTGTGTTACATCGGTTTGTTTGAGGTCTTCGTCGGTTCCACCGAACATGATATCAGATATGCGAAATCCGAGGATATCATTGGCTGATTCAAATAATTCTTTTGCAAGCGGGTTGTTGTCGTATAAATTTTTTCCCATCCCCGGAAATTGCGAACCCTGCCCGGGAAAGATGAAGGCTTGTTTCATATGCAGTTATTTATTGTTTATGCTTCAAAAATAAAGCATCGCTCTAAAAAACAATAATATTATTAACAGTAGCTATCAGGCCTTTGGCAGAAAAAGGCAGTTTCCAGGAGAATGTGTTGAGATAGCAGATTTAGATGTTTTAATTTGGTGCGAACTACACGTTTTGAGTAAACTTATTAATATCATACCGCTGTAAGCGGAATCAATAATTTACCATTTAGGTTGCGGCACTTTGTATTTTGCCAGTATCACCTTGTATTGCGGCAGCAGTGTTAATGAAACAAGATCCCTGTCATTTACCAGGTGGTCATAATCATCGAAGCCTGCGGCCAGTGACTTGTCGAGGTATTCCAGGGACTTTGCCGTATTACCCGACAATGCATAGATACAAGCTGCGTTGTGCAATTGCCACTTGTGCTGATAGCTATCGTCTTTATATTCCTCCACTTTTGCCAAAACCATTGCAATGGCATCTTTAATATCCCCATTAACAACCTTCGCATAGGCGCTGGTGGCAGTCGTGCCGCTTTTTTGATCCAGTTCAATTGCCTTGGCAAGATCTATTTGTGCAAGGTCATTGTTCTTTAATTTGGTCTTGAACAGGCGGCCAAGATTATAATAAATGGAAGCACTGTTCTTATCCAGCTTAAGCGCTTCCTGGTAATCGTTGATGGCTCCTTTTATATCGCTCGATTTTTCTTTCAGGGAAGCACGTAGCGTGTATAAGCCTGATGAAGGTGCATCCCCGTATAGCTCTATCGCCTTTGCACAATCTACTAACGCCCTCGGGTAATCTTTTTTATGATCATAAGTTATGGCCCTGTGCCAGAACTTCATACCATCTTTTGTGTCCAATGCAATGCTTTTGTTCAGGTCATCCATGGCGTTTTTGTAATCCAGTATTACCCAATCCAGTTTCCAGGAACGGGCAAAGTAAAGGTCAGCGATTGTTTTATCATCAGCTGCAAGGGTTATTGCATTGCCATAATCCGATTTTGCCTTTTCATAATTTTTCATCTGCTGGTAAATATCAGCACGGGTTTGAAAACCGTTTACGTAATTGGGATCGGCCAGCAGTGCTTTATTGATGGCCGCCAAAGCCTCTTCACTATTTTTCTTGTTGAAGTACAACAAGGAAAGATTATTGTAAATGGAAGCAAGGTCACTGCTGTTTGCATTAGTGCCCGAAGCCTCAATGATCGAAGCTGCTTTTATGTAATCGGCGATTGCGTCTTCGGCTTTCTCATCAAGACTGCGGTAATAGGCTCTTGACCAATAAGCGTTGTAATTGTCAGCATCATAACTGATGGACCTGCTATACATTTTATCCGCATCGGAATATTTATATAGTTTGGCGGCACAATCACCCCGGTATTTATATAATTTGGCCAGGTCTTTTGGATCTGATAGTTTGTCGATCGCTTTTGCATAATCAGCATCACTATCCAGGTATTTCGCCAATTCATAATAACAGTTTGCCCTGTTCCAGTATGCATAGCCGGCTTCCTCGTAATTATTGGTAAGACAAGTGTTAAAGTCATCGATGGCATCCGTATATTTCGCCAGCTTTTGTTTACAGCGTCCCCTCCAGTAATATAGCCTGCCCTTAAATTTATCGGTGGAATAATAGGAACTGTAATTGGAGATTGCTGTACTATAATCATCCTCTGCAGCTTCATAATCTTTCATTGAAAACCTGCAATCCGCTCTTATGAAATAAGAACGTGGATTCATTTTCAGGTTAATCGCCTGGGTCACAAGGTCAATTGCTTTCTGGTAGTTATTAGCTGCATATTCCTTATCCGCTTGCACATTCAATTCATCAAAATCCTGGGCAAGGGAATGAAAGGGAGAAAGAATATATAATGTTGTAAAGCATGCTATCCATATTATTTTTGCACTTTTCATAAAAACTTTTTTTTAGAAAATTACAAAATAATAGCAGCAATAGCAATACCAAGATATTGGTAGTAGGAGATAAAATGTTAGTGTAGCCTTGCGCTGATAAGCTTCACAAACTCACTCCGGGTCTCATTTTTCTCAAATTCGCCCCAGAAAGCAGATGTGGTGGTAACCGAATTTTGTTTTTGAACGCCCCGCATCATCATGCATAAATGAGAGGCTTCTATCACTACAGCTACACCAAGCGGATTCAATGATTCCCGGATGGCAGCTAATATTTGCGTGGTAAGCCTTTCCTGTACCTGCATCCTGCGACTGTACACATCCACTACCCTTGCGATCTTACTCAGGCCCGTTATCCATCCGTTGGGAATATAGGCTACGTGGGCTTTTCCGTAAAATGGTAACATATGGTGCTCGCAGATGCTGTATAATTCAATGTCTTTTACAATGATCATTTCACTTACGTCTTCGTGAAATTTAGCAGAATTTAAAATTTCTTTTGCATCAAGCTGGTAGCCCTGCGTAATATATTGCATGGCCTTGGCAAGGCGTTCAGGTGTTTGGATCAATCCTTCTCTTGAGGGATCTTCTCCCAACAGGCCAATGGTTTTTTTATAGCTTTCCATTAACTCCTTTGTTACCTGCTCATCAAAGTGTTCTGTCTTTTTGTATGCCACGCCTTTATGATTATGAGTGATGAATGATCAGTTACCGAAATACTCTACATATATTCTTGGTGTTTCCTGCAATTTTATGCAATGCAATGTTGCACCGGCTGCTTCCAGTATAGGGTTTAGTTGTTCCCAGATAGCGATGGCCAGGTTCTCTGCCGTGGTAAATTTTCCAGCCATGAAATCAACGTCCATGTTCAGGTTCCTGTGATCCAGTTTATCGCAGATCTGTTCTTTAATGATCGTACTCAATTGCTTTGCATTGAAGATAAATCCGGTATCGGGCATGGTGTTTCCCTTAATGGTCACAAATAACTCATAATTGTGCCCATGCCAGTTCTCGTTGGCGCATTTGCCAAAGATATCCTTGTTTTTTTCATCCGACCAGTTGGGATTCCACAATTTATGTGCGGCATTAAAATGCTCTACTCTCGTTAAATAAACCATACAACTCCTTTTTTGCAAAGATACTATTTACAATTTTTACCCGGCTGTGGCTAAAGTATTTATAACGCCAATACATAAAAAAGGTTCAAATTTGCTGTATGAAGTTATTGATAACGGCGGCTACGCAGCATGAAATTCCATTTTTTACTTCTGCCGGTGAAAATACCGATGTACTCATCACCGGTGTTGGCATCGCTGCTACGATGTATCATTTGCAAAAAAGGCTACAGCAAATGGATTATGAACTGGTGATCCAGGCTGGTTTTGCAGGCGCTTATGGGAACAGTCTCACATTGGGCGCTACCGTACTGGTACAAAAAGATACATTCGGCGACCTTGGCATGGAAGAAAAAGGCGGCTACCAAACCATTTTTGATATTGGCCTCGCCGATAAAAATGAATTTCCATTTACAGATGGATGGCTTCTAAATGATCATGAACTTGTAAATTCATTATGGTTTCAAAAGGTAAGTTCCGTAACTGTGAACAAAGTAAGTGATGATGAGGCGCTTACACAACAAAGAAAAAACACGTTTCATCCCGGCATAGAAACAATGGAAGGGGCTGCCCTGCATTATGTTTGTCTGCAGGAAAATATTCCTTTTTTACAGCTAAGGGCAATATCAAATATTGTTGGTGAAAGAGATAAGACAAAATGGAAACTAAAGGAGGCTGTAGAGAATCTCAATACCGAATTATTAAAGCTCATCAACCATTTAACTCTGTAGCCCTTGAACCTCTCCTTAGCCTTTTCCCCTTGTCCCAATGACACTTTCATCTTTGATGCATTGGTAAATGGCAAGATCGATACAGAAGGCATTGCATTTGATGTGGTATTGGAAGATGTGCAAACTTTGAACCAGTGGGCATTGGAAGGCAGGCTGAATATAACAAAACTGAGTTACGGCGTTTTACCATTGGTGTTAGATAAGTATGTTTTGTTAAATAGCGGGAGTGCGTTGGGGAGGGGTGTTGGGCCGCTGCTAATAAGCAATAGGCAATGGGCGATAGACAATGGGAAAGTTGAAGGCCTCACTATTGCTATACCCGGAGAAAATACAACGGCGCATTTACTTTTTTCACTTGCTTTTCCCGATGCAAAGAATAAGATATTCTTAAGGTATGATAAGATCGAGGATTTTGTTTTGGAGGAAAAGGGTTTAGGTGTCATCATCCACGAGAACCGCTTTACCTATGAGCAAAAAGGATTGCATAAAATAATTGACCTTGGAGATCATTGGGAAAAGGAAACGGGTAACCCCATACCGCTGGGTGGTATTGTGATTCGCAGGGATATGGATACCGGCCTGCAAAAAAAAGTAGACGGCCTTATTAAAAAAAGCATCGAATACGCTTATTCCAATTACCCCCGGCTAAATGATTATATCCGCAATCACTCCCAGGAAATGAGTGAAGATGTGATGCTCAAGCATATTGACCTGTATGTAAATGATTTTTCGCTTGACCTGGGTATAAAAGGAAGAGCTGCTGTGCAAAAACTATTGGAAGTTTATCAGCGTACACACGACTCAGTGGTTGATATGAAGCATGTCTTTAAGGATCACTAGAGGCTGCCCATGGTCAGTGATCCATTAACTATTAATATTCCTCAGTGCTTTCCCATACACCTCCAAACACCTCTTCCTCGCCACCTCATGTTCCACTAACGGTTTGGGATAACTGAATTCCTGGAATTCAGGCACCCATTTCTTTATATACTCCAGCTGCGGGTCAAATTTTTGTGTTTGCAGGTAGGGGTTGAATATCCTGAAATAAGGCGCTGCGTCGCAACCGCTGCCAACTGCCCATTGCCAGCCACCGTTATTTGCAGCAAGATCGAAATCCAATAACTTTTCAGCAAAATAAGCTTCGCCCAAACGCCAGTCGAGCAATAAATGTTTTGATAAAAAAGAAGCAACGATCATGCGTACCCGGTTGTGCATGAAACCTGTGGCATTTAATTCCCGCATACCGGCATCCACGATGGGGTAGCCAGTTTGGCCCGTGCACCATTTTTCAAATTCGCCTGTATCCCTTCTCCATTCAATGGTATCATATTCAGGTTTAAAGGCCCTTCCTTTTCCAACCTGAGAAAAATGCCAGAGTATCATATGGTAAAAATCCCGCCATATCAATTCATTGAGATAAGTGTCGCTGCTATCCTTTGCCTGTTGTGCCAGCCACCTGCAGCTAATGGTACCAAATCGCAGGTGAACGCCCAGTTTACTGGTTCCAGCCATTGCAGGGAAGTTTCTTTTCTCCTGGTACGCTGCCAGAACCTCCGCCCGCAACTCTTTTGATGGGAAGGAAAGACCTGTGGGTTCAAATCCCATTGATCTTAAGGAAGGAATGGGTTGTGGTTCCTGTTTATAAAAATTAGGGAAATATTTCTCCGTGGGATAAGCCTTCAAATGAAAAGCAGTGAGTGCAGCCTTCCACTTTCTACTGTAAGGTGTAAAAACCGTGTAGGGCTTACCGTTATCTTTAACCACTTCGTCTTTTTCAAAGATCACCTGGTCCTTATAAGTATGAAAGCGGGCATTATGCTCATTTAGTAATTCAGCGATGCTGCCATCCCGTTCTTTTGCATAAGGCTCATAATCGTGGTTGGTAAAAACATTGTTGATATTGTATTTTAAAAGAAGTTGTTTAAATACATCCGGCGGTTTGCCATAATATACTTCCAGTGATGATCCCATTTGGGTCAATTCGTTTTGCAACTCACCCAGGGCGGAATGGATAAAAGCTACCCTCCTATCCTGCTTATTGTCTCCACCGGAGCCTTCGGCAAGCAGGTCCAAAATATTCCTGTCAAAAATAAAAACAGGAACAACAGGCACCCCTGTTCTTAAGGCGTGGTATAAGGCTGCATTATCATCCAGGCGAAGATCGCGGCGAAACCAAAAAATATGTACGTTTTGCATATAGGCTACTGCATCATTAACAAAAAGATCAGGAAATGGTTGGCAGGATCGCAGCATAAATTTTACGGGCAAGTGCATTATCATATATAGTATCGCCAATGCCCTGCACCCAGCGGATGTTATAGATGGAGTTGGTTAGAAAGACCTCATCGGCTTGCAGCAGTTCCTGCAGGGTTATTTCTTTTTCAGCAGTTTCAAAGCCTTTTGCTTTCAGTTCCTGCAATACCAGCTTCCGCATAACCCCGGCCACGCAGGCTTCGGATAATGCGGGTGTATATACCAGTTGCTCCTTAATTAAAAATATATTGGCAATGGTGGTATCGCATATGCGCCCTTCCGTATTTAAAACTACTGCATCATTCCATTTTTGCTTTTTTGCGTGCAAGGCTGCCATTACATAGGGCAGAAAATTATTGTGTTTGAGATTACTGAGCATATCCCGGCTCTTCCTCACGGCATCATATATGCCCAACAGCAACCCATTACTATTCCATTCACCACTGGTGGCAGACAATTCCCAGGTCTCGATTATATAATGCGGAGAATGATCGGTTGCATCATATAAACCACCATCGCCCCTGCAAACGGTGATGCGTACACGAGCTGATGCACCATGGCCGTTCTTTTTGCAAAGGGAGCTAACCTCTTCCTGTAAGCGGGCCGGGCTAAAATGTTTTGGCATCTTAAACTGAAGTACCTGCATCCCCTTCCACAGGCGGGCAAAATGTTCATCTGCCAGGATCAATTGCCCATTGCTGCATTTCATTGTTTCAAACAAGCCATCACCATACCGCAGGCCGCGGTTAGCAGGGCCGATCACAGGATCCCCTGCGTTGAATAGCTTGCCATCGAAAATAAAATGATCCATCCTGCAAATATGCTACTAAGGCGCAAAGGCGCAAAAAAAATCCCACCGCTAAGTGGGATCATTCTTCATCACAGTTTTAGAGAAAAAATTATCAAAGCTTCCGGCAGTTAGAGTTCGGCGTTCAATATCTTATGTTTTACTGCGTACATGATCAATCCCGCAGTACTTTTAGCGCCTGTTTTAACCTTTAGTTTATCGCGTATGGCTTCTACCGTACGTGGACTAAGATCTACCAGGTCAGCAATTTCCTTTGTGCTTTTTTCCTCGCACATCAGTTTCAGGATCATCATTTCCTTATCGTTCAGATGTGCTTCCTGTTGCATTAATTTTTGTGGAGTTATTACATTACGTTGTTTGAGGTTAGAAAGCAAGGCCTTATTGGTTAAAGAATTAAAGTAGTATTCCTGTTCATAGCATGTTTTAATGGCTTCATAAATGATCTCGCTATCGCTCGTCTTGGTAAGGTAGCTATTGGCACCCAGTTCCATCAGTTTGGTAATCATACTATGGTCATCCATCATGGTAAGCATGATAACCCTGGCATCGGGGCATATTTTTTTTATTTCAGGTAAAGCGGTGATACCATCCATTATCGGCATCTGAATATCAAGGAGTATCACATCAGCGGGTATATTTTTGATCATATGCAGCAAATGCATCCCGTTATCCGCCTCTGCCACCACCTGAACGTCTTTTTTGGCGCTTAATGCCGTTTTTACTCCCGCACGGTAAAGTACGTGGTCATCGGCGATTATTACCCTGATCGGGTCGTTTGAATCTGGTTTTGCCATCGTTTTAGTTTTATTTGGGGTATTTAAGGATTAGTACAACATAGCTATAACGCTGCGTGCAAGTTCAAATTATATTGAAATATAATAAAGAGTGTAATTACCCTATG
Source organism: Bacteroidota bacterium (assembly GCA_025362055.1). GTDB lineage: Bacteria > Bacteroidota > Bacteroidia > Chitinophagales > Chitinophagaceae > Ferruginibacter. The sequence continues at coordinate 27 of JANYIM010000238.1, read as the reverse complement.
TTATGCATGGGGTTTTTACGTAGAAAT
>JANYIM010000235.1 GCA_025362055.1 Bacteroidota bacterium | reverse complement strand
TAAAAACGTATTCACCGTTACCATCATCGGGTACCTGGCCAATGCGGCCGTACCGCGACTGGGGGAAGTATTAAAATGTACCTTTTTATCACGTTACGAAAAATTAAAAGTAGATAAACTGGTAGGCACCATTTTAGTTGAACGCACTTTTGATGTTTTTTGTTATTTGCTTTTCATTGGCATTACCATATTGATACAGATCGGCGTGGTAGGCCATTTTGTAAAAGAAAAATTTCGTGCAATGGCTCATTCTACTACCTTGCCTTTATGGGCCGAGTTGCTGATTGTTGTTGGGTTTGTCTACGGCCTCCTGGTCCTGGTCAAGATCCTGTTCAGAAAATTCCCGCATAACAAGATCATCATTAAAATAAAATACTTCTTTGCCGGCATCGCAGAAGGGTTCAAGACAATAAAAAATTTAAAGAAGCGAAAATTATTTTTAGCCCATACCTTCTTCATCTGGTCCATGTACCTCTTACAGATATACATCGGTTTCCAGGCAATGGAAGGCACTAGTCACTTGGGCATCAAAGCTGCCTGTTCTGTTCTTACACTGGCCACATTGTCCATGATCATAACACCCGGCGGCATTGGTTCCTTCCCTTTATTTGTAATGCAAACCCTGGTCATTTATAATATAGCAAGCCCTGTAGGAAAGGCTTTTGGCTGGCTGATATGGGGCGTATCATCGGGCATCATTATCATTGCAGGATTGATATGTCTTGCGATCTTACCATACATCAACAGAAAAAAACATGAGATCAGTCAGTAGTATCCCCCGAAAATTATTTAATGATGCTGAACTGCAGCAGCAATTAAAAAGATGGCGGCTACAGGGCAAAAAAATTGTCTTCACCAATGGCGTTTTCGACATCTTGCACGAAGGCCATATTGCATCACTGAGTGAAGCAGCTGCTTTCGGGCATATCTTAATAGTAGGCGTAAACGCAGATGCATCTGTAAAAAGATTGAAAGGAGAAAGCAGGCCCGTCAATAATGAGCATTCAAGGGCATTATTACTGGCGGCGTTAGTGATGACGGATGCCGTTATCATTTTTAAGGAAGATACTCCATTGAATTTGATCAATTCCATACTCCCTGATACATTGGTCAAGGGTGGAGATTATACCCTGGAACAGATCGTTGGTGCGAAAGAAGTGTTGGCCAATGGCGGCGAAGTCAGGATCATTCCGTTGGTGCAGGGATTTTCTACGACAGGAATTATTGAAAGAATGAAGAATGGGCAATAGGCGATCGAAGCGTTGTTACAAAACGAAGTGTATAAATTAAAAATAGGGCTACCCCCTCCCGTAAGTAGCGGGTTGGTATGAGGTAACAAAAACTTAATATTGCTTTTATATCTTGTTTAAAGACAAGGATTTAATTTCACGGTATTGCAGAAACGAAAGATCATATTCAGGGATATCAGCTGGCTTTCATTTAACAACAGGGTATTGCAAGAAGCCGCCGATGAGACGGTGCCACTAAGAGAGCGGATTCGCTTCCTTGGTATCTTTTCCAATAACCTCGACGAATTTTTTAGGGTGAGGGTTGCTACATTAAAACGCATGATCCAACTGGGCAACAGATCCAACATGCACCTCGAGCTTTCGCCAGGAGCCATCCTGGAAGAGATCCAGGAAAAAGTGATGGAGCAACAAAAAGAATTTGAACGCATTTGGAATGAGATACTGAGAGAACTGAAAAAACAAAAAATATTCCTTGTCAATGAAAAACAACTGAGCAGGGAGCAACAAAAATTTGTACTCAATTATTTCGATGAGGAGATCCGCAGCAATATTGTACCCTTAATGATCGAAAGCATACAGGGCTTCCCGGTACTAAATGATAAGTCCATTTACCTTGCCTGCAAACTCTCAAAAAAAGATAATAGCATTCCCCAAAAATTTGCACTGGTATCCATACCAACAAGGCGATTATCAAGATTTTTAATCCTCCCATCACAACACACCGAAAAATATATCATCCTGCTGGAAGATGTGATCCGCTTCTGCCTGCCCAATATTTTTTCTTTCTTTGGCTACGATAGTTTCTCTTCCCATATCATTAAAGTAACGAGGGATGCGGAAATTGATATTGACAATGATGTATCCACTTCACTGATACAAAAAATCGAGAAAGGATTAAAGAACAGGAAAAAGGGCAAGCCCGTTCGTTTTATTTTCGACAAAGCGATCGACCCTTCCCTGCTGACCTACCTGGTACGTCGGCTTGGGCTGGTACAAAAAGACAACCTTATCCCCGGCGGGCGCATTCATAATTTCGTGGACTTCATTAATTTTCCTGAATCGGTCTTTGCACAAAAAAAATTAAGAAAAAAACCCTTCATCCATCCTTTCTTAAGAAATATCACCCGCGTCACCAATATTGTTTTGAAGAGGGACGTGTTATTGAATTTTCCCTATCACTCATTCGACAGTGTGATAGACCTGTTGCGGGAAGCAGCCATTGACCCGGATGTAACAGCCATTAAAATAACCTGCTACCGGTTGGCATCCCGTTCAAAAATGATCAATGCACTCACCAATGCCGTCCGTAACGGTAAACAGGTAACGGTAATGCTTGAACTAAGGGCAAGGTTCGATGAAGAAGCTAATTTAGAATGGAAAGAAGAACTGGAAGAAGCGGGCGTAAAAGTGCTACTAGGCGTTCCCGATATGAAGATACACGCCAAGATATGCCTCATTAAAAAGAAAGTGAACAACCGTACCGTTCATTATGGCTTTGTGAGTACCGGCAACTTAAATGAAAGAACAGCACAAGTGTATGGCGATCATTGCCTGCTTACATCCGACAGGAATATCATGGCCGATGTGAACCGTATCTTCAATTACCTAGAGCAACCGAAGAACAGGGTACATTTTTTAAAAGCCTGTAAGACCTTAATGGTTAGTCCTACCGGAATGCGAAAACAATTATTACAACTGATCGACAAAGAGATCAAGGCAAAGCGTGCCGGCAAAAAAGCTTCCATCATGTTGAAATTAAATTCCCTTAGTGACGAGATGCTCATCAATAAACTAGTGGAAGCTGCCAAGGCCGGGGTGGAAATAAAAATGGTGGTTCGGGGGATCTTTTGCTTACTGACCGAAAATAAAAAATTCAAGGTGCCCATCCAGGCCATCAGTATTGTTGACGAATACCTGGAACATGCAAGGATCATGATCTTTTTCAAAGATGGGGCAGGTAACTTCAATGCGATGGTCCAGGTTACGTACCATCCAATCGGCTGAGGAAATAAACACTTTTTCTTTTCCTCCATTGTAAAAAATCATGACCCTTGCATGTTCAAGATATTCATCTATAATACTGATGGCATGTACCGGTTCCTTAAACTTTTTATTTTCTGTTAGCATACAGAAAATACCTCTTATCACCATATTAATCTCTACCCCGGCCCGTGCTGCTTCAGACAATTTATTGATCAATATCTCATCACTCAACGAATTTAATTTTAACGTGATGGCGGCTGGTTTTTTTGATGTGGCTGCTTTAATTTCTTTGTCAATTAATTGCAATAGCTGCTTACGCAAACCAAGGGGACTTACCATTAACGTT
>JANYIM010000178.1 GCA_025362055.1 Bacteroidota bacterium | reverse complement strand
GCCTTGTACAGCATTCAATTTTTAGATGCCAACAACGGATTTGCAGCCGGGGCAAGTGGCCGTGTAATTGTAACAACTGATGGAGGGACTACCTGGACACAACGCAACGTTACATCATCAACTGCGCAGATAAATAAAGTGATATTCCTGGATAACCTGAGAGGAATGGTATTTGCAAATGGCGGCGTTTTCTATAGTACAGCCGATGGCGGTATTTCATGGAATCCACTGTATGCCCCAACAGGCGATGTGTTACAGGATGCAATGATACCAACAGGATCTTCCAGTGTTATCGTTGTGGGTGGCTCATTATTCGGTGTTCATGGCGACATTTTAGCTTTGGACAATAGCCAGTGTACATCAACGATCACAGCGCAGCCGGTGAATACAACTGTATGCGCAGGTACAATAGCAAACTTTAATATTACAGTTAATGGTTCATTGTTCACAACCTATCAATGGCAGGTGAGCACAAATGGCGGCGGCACATACAGCAATATCGCAGGTGCTACTTCATCCTATTATTCATTTACAACAACAGGAACAGAATCCGGCTACCAGTACCGTTGCTCGGTAACGAATTCATGTGGAGCGCCAACAACGATCAGTTCAAATTTCGGTACACTCACATTTAACGCAGCGCCGGCAATGACCTTGCAGCCATCAAATTTAACCGCTTGTTTGGGCGACCCTGCAACATTCACCGTTGCAGCTACCGGCACAGGTATCAGTTATCAATGGCAGATAAGCACGAATGGCGGAACTACCTGGACAAACGTAGCTACCGGTGCTGTTTATGCAGGAGCGAATACTCCAGCCCTTACCATCTTAGCTACCGTTGCAACACAAAACACCAATCAGTTCCGTTGCGTGGTAACAGGCCTTTGTACTCCGGCGGTTAATTCAAATGCGGCAACACTGTCGATCCCCGTTTTCGTTGCTACCCAACCGGTAAATGCAACACTGTGTGCGGGAAACAATGCAAGCTTTTCGGTGACTGCAACAGGTACAAGTGTTACCTACGGATGGCAGATCAGCACCGACGGAGGAACAACTTATACTTATATAGGAAGCGGTGGCATCTATACAGGAATGAACACAGCTACATTAAATATCACGGGCATTACTGCAGCCTTGAATAACAACAGGTATCGTTGTGTAGTATCAGCAGGTACCTGCTTTGTGAACAGCAATGCGGGTATACTGGCAGTAAATACAGCGCCAGCCATCTCTGCCCAGCCGGCAGCGACTACAACAAGCTGCCCGGGTTCAAGTGCTACCGTATCATTAACAGCAACGGGTACCAGCCTCACCTACCAGTGGCAGGTAAGCACAGATAACGGTACAACATTCACTAACGTAACTAACGGTGCCGTGTATGCCGGTGCAACAACCGCTTCACTCACCATCAATGGAATAACAGTTGGGATGAATAACTATCAATACAAATGTGTGCTCAATGGTACCTGCACACCGGCAGCTACTTCAAGTGCATCTGTGTTGAATGTTTCATTGCCGGCAGCAATAAGCGCCCAGCCTTCTGCTTCTACTGTATGTGCAAACAGCATGGCAACATTCAGCGTTGCAACTACAGGAACGATCGCGTCTTATCAATGGCAGGTAATGGTTCCAAATGGATCATTCACCAATATCAACGGTGCAAATACAAGTGGTTACAGCGTTGCAACCGATCCAACCTTCAATGGCAATCAATATCGTTGCGTGATCAATACGCCATGCAGTGGCCAATTGACTTCTGGCGCTGCAAAACTTACTGTAAATGCGCTTCCGTCAATTGCGTTGCAGGCTCTTCCTTATACAGACCTTATCCCGGGCCAGACAACAACACTCAGCATTCTAACCATCGCTCCGGCAGCAGCTGTTACTTATACATGGTTTAAGAATGGAGTACCGGTACCAGGTGGTACAACTGCAACATTGACGCTTGGTGTAGACGACGCAGGAGTATATTCACTTGCAGTAACAGATGCAAATGGTTGCTCTGGTGTATCCAACAATATCACGATCGGGATCAAAGAAACAAGCAAATTATTTATCTATCCAAATCCTTCTTCGGGCATATTCCATGTGAGGTTATACAATGCGCCAACAAGCAATACAGCGCGTATGATCGTTATCTATGATGCCAAAGGATCAAAAATATTCACGCAGCAATATCCCGTGAACAACCCATACCAGGTTATGGATGTAAACATCAGTAATGCCGCTTCCGGAATTTATGAAGTGGTGATACTCGACAACAGTGGAAGCCGCATCGCCGGTGGCAAGCTGATGATCTACAGATGATGATCGATGAAGTGTGCAAATAGCGGGGATCTCATTGAGGTCCCCGTTTTTTATGCGCTGCAATCATTTGTTACCCCATCTAAAATGCACAGCCCCATTTCTCATTGAGATAAGCCAGGTAAAAGACCGCTCCATTTCCCCTGCTTCCGGTTAAAACGGTCTTGCGGCTGTTTTGTGCAAGCGTTTTAATATCGGTTAATTTCCGTTGCTGTAGGTGTTCACCCAACATCCGTGAGCCAACTGTTACCATTCGTAAACGCCGCCGTCTGGTCTCCGACCAACGGCATAACTGGTATAAGACATTTGGCTTAGTTTTTTTTAAATTAGCGTGATGAATCAATCCTACCCGGAATACTGGCCCCAGTATTTCACAGCTACCATTTATAAATGGAAACATCTTCTTGCAGAAGAAGGATGTAAGGATATAATTATCAATAGCCTTAAATTTCTAGTGAATAAAAAAAGAATAGAACTAAACGCTTTTGCTATTATGAGCAATCATCTTCACCTGATCTGGCAACCTGTATTTGGGTTTACATAATAGGCTTGATGTTCCATTTTACACTTAATTTGTGTAAACCTATTTTAGGACAAGACAGTGGGCTACTAGTGCCCGTTGGTCGGAGACCAGACGGGGGCGTTCGGGATTGGAAGATGCAGCAAAATTGAAGGAGTTAGGAAGAATGCCTACAGTAGCGGCAAAAGATCACGCCATCTCTATTGCTTCCGGTGAAAACGATCTTGCGGCTGTTTTGGTCAGGTATTTGAATATCAGTTACTGTTTTCTTGCTTACTTTTCATGCTCCTACTTCAATAAAACCAACCTGCGCAGTCCATATCATATCATTTTATTTTCCACTGCCAGCCTTATCAGGCAGGCGGTATTTTTTACACCAAGCTTGGCCAATAAATTTTTTCTATGACTATCTACTGTAAAGGGGCTTAAAAATATCTTTTCTGCAATTTGAGGATTGGTATAACCTTCTGCTATTAATTCCAGTACTTCTTTTTCCCTTGGTGTTAATACCGGCAATTCATTCATTGATGCTTTTTGATATTCCTGTAAAACATTTCCCACTTCGCCACTAAAATAAATACCACCGGCATGCACTGTATGTATCGCTTTTATCAGTTCTTCTTTGGATGAGTTTTTTAGTATGTATCCCGATGCGCCATGCTCCATCATCTTTTTAATATACAATCCCTGGTTAAAAGTACTGAGGCCCAGTATCATGATGCCGGGATATTTTTCTTTCATCACCGAACACAATTCCACGCCATCCATACCCGGCATGCTAATGTCCATCAATACCACATCGGCCGTATTATTGATAAAAAAACCAAGACAGGATTGTGCATTCATTGCCTGCCCCACCCATGCCATGTCTTTTTCATTTTGCAACAATGAATGTATTCCCTCAATAACAACAGGATGATCGTCGACAATAAAAACACGGATCATGCTCATAAATTGAATTCAATATTTACCAATGTTCCTTTGCCTGCTTCTGAATGAATGTCTATCCGGCCTTTCAAATAATCTACCCTTGACCGGATGCTGGTAAGCCCGGCACCCTTATCATTTTCCGGCAAGTTTGTATCAAACCCCTTCCCGTTATCTTCTACAATAATGCTAAACCGGCCATCTTCCCTGATCAACTGTACCATGGCTTCGGTTGCAACCGCATGCTTCATTATATTATTCAGTAATTCCTGGATGATGCGGTAAATGATTATTTCTGCCGACCTGTCTATCCTGCTATCCATCCCCAGCGACTGGTATTTTACAGTAAGTAAATTGGTAGCATTAATGGTATTGCAGTATTCTTTCAATGCTTCGTCCATTCCAAATT
>JANYIM010000155.1 GCA_025362055.1 Bacteroidota bacterium | reverse complement strand
ACTATGGCTTTCGCGCAAGGAAGATGCGATGTATTTAAATCCGAATTTATCTTTCATTTGTTTGAATACGTCTTTGAAACCATCAAGGTTCAGTTCACCTTTCGTTACGTCGGTATCCTTTGCTTTAAAGCCAAGTGTTGTATCTGCGTCTTCTTCATTACCGATGCAAACATCAACGTATTGGCAGAGCCTGCCCATTACTTCCCTGGCTTTTTCCTTGCTCCATAATTTTTTCCGGTAATTAAGATCGATGCTGGTAGTGATGCCCTTTGCCTTTGCCGCTTTTAATGCAGCCTCCGTTAATGCAGCGGCTTTATCACTTAATGCAGGCGTGATACCTGTAGTATGAAACCAGGAAGCGCCTTCCAGTATTTTATCAAAATCAAATTCTGAAATATCCACATCAGCAATGGATGCACCGGCACGGTCATATACTACCTGCGAAGCACGCATAGACGCACCGGTTTCGAGGAAATAGATCCCTAGCCTGTCGCCGCCCCTTACAATGAACTGCGTATCCACACCATAACGCCGTACGTGGTTAATGGCCGACTGGCCGATAGGGTTATTGGGAACCTTGGTCACAAAAGTCCCGTTCAACCCATAATTACATAGGGCTGCAGCTACATTGGCTTCACCACCGCCATAGGTAACATCAAATGAATCGGCCTGGACAAAGCGTTTAAAATCGGGAGTCGATAAGCGCAGCATGATCTCTCCAAGGGTTACAACTTTCTTGCTCATTTTATTACATTTTATTTTTTAAAAATTGAAATAATTATTGGCATTATGGTAACAAATATCCTGAATTATTTTTCCAATGTGCCTGCTATCATCAGGCAATTCACCGTTCTCTATTTCCTCACCAAAAAGATTGCAGAGTATGCGCCTGAAATATTCGTGGCGGGGATAGCTCATAAAACTCCTGCTATCGGTGAGCATACCTACGAACCTGCTCAGCAAACCCATATTTGATAAGGCATTGACCTGTTTTACCATACCATCCTTCTGATCCAGGAACCACCAGGCAGAACCAAATTGAATTTTTCCTGCTACGGAACCATCATTGAAGTTTCCGATCATGGTAGCCATCAACTCATTATCAGCAGGATTTAAATTGTACAAGATTGTTTTTGCCAGCTGATCATTTTCATCCAGCTTGTTCAGGAATTTTGCCAATGCCTTTGCCTGCGAAAAATCGCCCACAGAATCCCAGCCGGTATCAGCACCCAGTTGTCTCATCATCCGGGTATTATTATTACGCAACGCACCTAAATGATATTGTTGTACCCATCCTTTTTCGTGATCCCATTTTGCAAATTCAATGAGCATCGCCGACCTGAATTGCAGGTTCTCTGCGTATGATAAAGCGGCACCGCTGCGGATCCTGGTGAAAATATTCTTTATCTCAGTTTCCGTATAATCTTCTGCATATAATTGTTCCAGTCCATGATCGGAAACGGAACAGCCCATTGTTGCAAAAAAATCATGCCGGTTCTTCAAGGCTTTTAGATAATCATCATAAGAGGATATCGCAATATTGGAAGCCGTCTGCACTTTATCAACATAAGCATTGAATACAGTTGTATCATCCACGTTCATGGCCTTATCCGGGCGATAGGCAGGTAATATCTTTACTTCAAAACCATCGGCCTTAATTTTTTGATGATGTTCCAGTGAATCGGTTGGGTCATCGGTGGTACACAATACTTTTACGTTCATCTTCCTTAATAAACCGCGAACAGTGTATTCCGGCGTTTGCAATTTTGCTGTTGCTTCGGCATAAACTGCCTTTGCTGTTTCTGCGTTCAATATGGTATCAATATTGAAATAGCGTTGTAATTCAAGGTGTGTCCAGTGATATAATGGATTACGCAGTGTATAAGGCACCGTGGCAGCCCAGTGTTCAAATTTTTCGTAATCGCTGCTGCCGTTACCGGTAATGTATTTTTCATTCACACCATTAGTACGCATGGCGCGCCATTTGTAATGGTCGCCATAGAGCCATACCTGTGTAAGGTTAGCGAAATTGATATCATTGGCGATCTGGTCGGGTGGCAAATGATTGTGATAATCAATTACAGGCATTGGCTTTGCAAACTCATTGTAAAGCTGAATGGCAGTTTTATTCTGCAGCAGGAAGTTTTCGTCTAAGAATTTTTTCATAGCACCTTACCCTTATTCCCTCTTCTTGAAGTGAGGGAGCCGGGCATTAGTTTAATAATTATGAATTAGTTTTTAATTATCATCATAAAACCATCAGTCATCTTTTACAGCGACACTCCCCTCTTCCAGGGTATAAAATCGTCTTGGTTTAGCAATACCGCTTTCGGGATCATTTCCCCACTGGCAGCTTTGATACAATATTCCAGTATATCCTCGCCCATTTGTTCTATCGTTTTATCGCCATCAATCACCGGCCCGCAATCAATATCAATAATATCATTCATTCTTTTGGTAAGATTGCTGTTTGTTGAAACCTTTATCGTTGGGCAAACAGGATTACCCGTAGGCGTACCCAAACCGGTTGTAAATAAGATAAGGGTTGCGCCACTTGCAGCTTTTCCCGTAGTTGCTTCCACATCATTGCCCGGTGTACAAACCAGGTTCAGCCCGGGTTTTATTGCAGGCTCTGTATAATCCAATACATCTACAACAGGAGACGTGCCGCCTTTTTTTGCAGCGCCTGCACTTTTAATGGCATCAGTGATCAAACCGTCTTTTATATTTCCCGGCGACGGGTTCATGTGAAAACCTGAACCAACTTTTAAAGCTGAATCACTGTATGCCGTCATCAGTTGAATGAATTTTTTTGCAGCAGTTTCATCGGCGGTCCTGTCAATCAAATTTTGTTCTACACCACAGAGTTCCGGAAACTCGGCCAATAATATCCTTCCACCCAATGCCACTACCAGGTCGCTGCAATAACCTACCGATGGATTGGCAGAGATACCGCTAAAGCCATCGCTGCCACCGCACTTTACGCCGATGCATAATTTGCTAAGCGGCGCCGGCCTTCTTTCCTGTTTGTTTATTTCAACCAATCCTGCGAATGTTTTTTGAATGGATTCAGCGATCAGTTGTTCCTCACTTTGCGATTGCTGCTGTTCAAAAATGTATAGTGGTTTATCAAATTTTGGATTGAGTTGTTTAAGATCGCCGAGGAGATCCTGCACCTGTAAATTCTGGCAACCCAAACTTAATACCGTAACACCAGCTACGTTCGGATGATTGGCATAGGCTGCCAATAATTTGCCCAGTATCGCAGCATCCTGACGAATACCGCCACAGCCCCCCTGGTGGTTTAAAAATTTTATCCCGTCAACATTTTTAAAAAGACGGTCAGCTTTGTTTTGAAGCGATGCTGTTAGATTGATTGCAGCAATGTCCTCCCCGTTCTTATACGCATTCACCAGTTCATGTGCATAGCGTTTATACTTTGCTGTTACCGCATAGCCCAGTTCGTTGTGTAAAGCTTCCCGTATAACGTCCAGGTTCCTGTTCTCACAAAAAACAGTGGGGATGAACAGCCAGTAATTGGCCGTACCTACTTCGCCATTGCTGCGGTGGTAGCCATTGAATGTCCGATCAGCGAATTTTGAAACATCAGGTGCAGTCCAGTGATAATCCACTTTACGATAATGATACGGCTCTGCAGCATGTTTCAGGTTTGCCGTAGAGATGATCCCGCCCTTTGCAATTTCTTTTTGTGCCTTACCAACCAATACACCATACATGGTAACAGCATCACCAGTCTTCAGGTCTTCTGTAACAAATTTATGTTTAGCCGGAATATCATCCTGTAACAGGTACTCCTGCCCGTTATATGTAACAATATCTCCCTTTGCCAGGTTGGAAAGGGCTACCAATACATTATCGGCAGGATGAACCTTCAGTACTTTTTGTTTCATTTTTATGCCAGTATTTTTTGGGGCGACTGTAATACTACCGCCATGCCCTGTTCATTTATTTCATCTATCTTCTCCTGCACCGCATCTGCAAAGCCGGGCAGGGCGCTAAGATCCTGTCCCCATAAACTCGCATCCTGTAAAACGGACCGTGCAATATCGCCAGCTTTCATAGTTTTCCATTTTTCATAGAACAGTGCCGCTTTATCATCTTTTATCGGATAATAATCAGCGTTCCTGGTCCCGAAATAATTGCCGTCTTTTTCCTTTACCGCTCTCATGAATAAAATATATGCGGCAAAACCCAGTGTCATGCCCGGTGGTATCGTATTGAACAATTTATAGTACTGCAACAACACCGGCACCACCCTCATCCGCATCTTTGAACTGTATTGTACCGTTATGTTTAGCCACGGATGTTCAATATGCGGGTTACGAAAACGGTCTAACACTTTTGCAGCAAAAGCATCCGCTTCGGCCGGATCCGTTTCATAAGGGATCGCAAGTGCGATCTCTTTCCGCATCAGCGTATCGACATAATTACTCATACTGTTATCATCCATCGCATCCTTCACCGTTGTAAAACCTGATAAAAATGCGATACCACTGCTTAGTGTATGCGTTCCATTTAGTAAGCGCAGTTTTAATTCCCGGAATAGATTGATATCTTCTGCGATCACTACGCCTTCATCTGCTTCTGCAAACGATAATACCTTAGCAACCTCCGCATTTCCTTCGATAGCCCAAAGCCGGTAAACTTCGCTCATGGTCAACAGTTCATCCGTATACCCCAGCATTTTTTCCAAGCCCGTTTTTATGGTATCAGCCGGCTTACCGGGAACGATCCTGTCCACCAGTGTATTACAAAACGTATTGCAATTTTCCAGCCAGTCGATGAATGCATCATCAAGGCCGTTGAGGTAGGCCAGTTCAATCACGATGGATTCCAGTTTTTTCCCGTTATCAATGATCAGTTCTGTTGGCACGATCACCATTCCGCATTGCCGGCTACCATCAAAAATTTTATAACGTTCATATAAAAAAGCGAGTAATTTTCCCGGGAAAGAAACCGGCGGGTGGCGCTGTATGTCATCATTCACCAGTTCAATGCCCACTTCAGTTGTATTGGAAATAATTACTTTCATCAGCGGATTGTGCGCACATTCAAGGATCTTAACCCATTCATTCTTTGCAGAGAGTACCCTGCTGATGGAAGCACAAATGATATTTTCTTCGGTCTTATTCCCGTTCTCGATCCCTCTTACACAAATAGTATATAAGCCATCCTGTTTATCAAATGAAATCGCGTCACCACCATCAGTGGATTTTACCACAACGACCCTTCCGTTAAAAATGCCCTGTTTATTGGCTTTGTCAATAAAATAATCGGGTAAGCCTCTTAACAATACACCCGTGCCAAACTGCAGTACTCTTTCAGGGAGGTCAAAGGCCGCCGCGGCAGGAATATCAATTGCCGGAGACTGAATATTTTTTAATGTATAGCGGGATAATATCATATCACTACATTTTAAGCTGAATAGTTATACGCCGTTCTGTTTATAGTTTTAACCTGGTTAGTTTTTCACCCATTTTGCACGCCAAGCCGGGTATTCGGTTGTCAGTAATTTTTCGGGCCAGTTGCCATACCAGGCATACCCGATCCTTCTTTCATTCTCCACTTCTGCGATCGTTTTCTTACGTTGGCTGTCGCGCCCCGAAAAGAAAGGCTCATTGGTGTCAAGATCATAGAACCTTGCCCAGATAACGCCCCCGGTACTATCGGGAACGAATACCCTGTCTCTTCCGCTGGGTTCATTCGGCGCTTTGATGTCAATGAATTTATATCCTGTGATCTTTACTTTATTGAACCAGCCTGTTGCACCGTTTATCGCTGCAATGATCTCGTTGGATGGATTGTCAATGCGCATTAAAAAGCGTACGATCCCAACAGACTCTGCACCGCTCAGGGATGGTAATTCATACATTCTTGCTTTAGCAGCCTGCAATGTCTTTGCATCGTATTGTGCACACCAGGCCGTCAATTTCCCATTTTGTTTTAACTGGGTCTTCAAAATACAATCAACTCCACGCTCAACTGAAAGCGAGCACCGGTGTATATACGAAGTATCAACCTTCCCAAGGTCGGCCACAACGACCTCCATATCATTTGTTTTTCTAACTACATCCAACAATACGTTCAACACATTGATCATAGCATTGTCGTTGTAAGTGATCTCGCTCCTGTAGAGACTGAAATCGGGGTAAAACTGCGGCCAGCCACCGTTGCCATATTGCGCTTTTAATAAATATTCAATACCCTTTTCTGCTGCTTTAAGGTAGGTCTTGTTCTGGGTTTGTTTAAATGCTTTTGCCAGGTACCTGATCTCTTTGGTGGTGGCGTCATTATCAATGGTAGCATCGATACCTTCTGCAAAACCAGCTTGCAATTCTTTTCGCTCGTCTTCTGTTAACTGCTTTTTGTAATCTACTTTTTTATCACCCTGGAAATGCTTGGGCCAGCCCCCATTGCTGCGCTGGTACAATAACATATTCTCTGCGATCGGGTCATTAGTGGGCGTTATTGGTTCCGGGGTTGCCACTGTACCATTTGCATTAATGACAATAGCTTTATCATCGCCCATTGCAGCATTTGTTACCGGGTTCCAATTATTATCAAAAGCCCAGGCAGCATTTATTTTAACGGAAGCCATCGTGGACGGAAAATTATTTTTATGCCACGCATAATCCCCTCCTTCACGATGACAGTTGTAATAATATACACGCTTGCCCCATTGAATTTTATTAGGAGGGTTCGACTCACGCAGGTAGATATCCGCATCTGCCATATTTTTGGGAAAGCTGCAATTGACCAGGTAGAATTGTGCATCACGATGATAACGTCCCAGTTTAAAATTATCGTCGCCCGAAAATTTACAATTCACCAATACGGTCTTTGAACTTTCATGAATGCTTCCATCATGCCAGATGGCGGCTTCCATATTATGACAAATGAAAGTGCAATTCTCTGCATAAGCCCAGCCACGCGGGCAATAAAAATCAACGCCGCCCTCCATGGTGCAATCCTTGAAATAGAACATGCCGCCATCTGTATTCCATGGACTAACTGTATCTCCGCCATAAGCCCTGAAGACGCAATTGATGACACTCAGTCTTGTAGTAGCAAAGGACCGCAGGGCCATCTGGTGCCCCGAAGACCTGATTGTTTTTGATTTATTACTATCTGCTGTACAGGTAATGGTCTTGTCTTTCGGATAGTCTTTTCCGAAACTATTGATAAAAGATAAATTTTCGAGCGTGATATCACTTCCTTTCAAATTCAATGTAGCCGTTCCATAATCATCCGGATTAGTGCAACGCCATTCTTCCCTTGCCAGTGAAATGCTGATGATGGTAGTAGCGGGGTCTTCTCCTTTCAATGTGATATTATCCTTATCAATAAATATCTTTTCATTATAAATACCCTTCTTGATAAAAATAATAAAGGCCGGCCTTTTATCGCCAGGGATATTATTGATCGCTTCCTGGATCGACTTGTAATCACCACTACCATCTTGCGCAACAGTAACTTTCACCTGCGCAAAAAGTGAACTACATGCCAGTTGCAGCACAAAAATTAAAACTGGTATTTTTTTTGTCGTCCTCATCGTATTTTATTTAGCCTGTTTCAACAACCATTGCGACAGTTCTTTCGCCGCTGAAAAATTCTCATATTCAGCAGGTATTTTTCTTCCGTCCAGGTATTCGTTATACAACCAGGGATCACCCACTGCAAATACTGCGCCCTTGCCATATTTGGCCGTAGCAAAGATCACGTCGCCATCCTGTGTGATCAATGCAGTAGCAGGCGCTTTCACATTCAGCGTACTGATCTCTTTCAGGTACATTTTTTTTGTTTCCTTAAAAACGGGATTAGCCGTTCTGTTATAAATAGCACCTGTTTCAAATTCAGAACGCTGCACCATGTTCCTGCTCTTATCCATAAAATGAATGCCAAACTTGTCTGATAGTTTATTAAAATGCTCAATATCGCAATTGGCCGTATCGTTTGTCATCATTAACAGCACGCCGCCCTGCTTTACCCAATTAGCGATCTCAGTTGCGCTTTTTTCGTCCATGTAATTGGGGTTTTTCACATCCTTCAATCCATCCGGGTCAACAATGATATACACAGAAGCCCCTTTTAAATTGGCTGTTGTTGGCGCTGCGTCCAATCCAGATAATTTGGCGCCGTATGATGTCCATACATCTCCAAATAAGCTAAAGCCGCCATTCTCTGTATCATCCCAGGTATAGTGCCGGCGTACATTCACGCCATAGCCATTCTTGCGCCATTCGTTGTTGAAATAATTATCCATTACAACTTTCTTCCCGGTGCCGGGTTTTGGCAATGCTGCCATTTCCATTTCCACACTGGCAAGAATGAAAGCTCCCATCCCTTTGGCATCATTCACCACCACCGGCTCACTCATGTAGTACTCGAAACTGCCGTCGCGGTAAGGATTACCACCCAAACCCGAAACGCTAACCGTTCCTTTCAAATTCGTCTGTCCGTTAGCGTCAGTTTCAATGAATTCTTTGATGATACCATCATATCCTTTCTTTGCATTTTGCAGGTAAGAAGCAGGTATATACCCTTTACGCACCGCTTTTGCCAGTGTGTATACCAACATGCAGGATGCCGATGATTCCTTATAGTTTTTAGGCCTGTCGGGCAGGTCCACAATATCGTACCATACCCCCGATCTTGCATCCTGTACTTTCGTCACTGCTTTTGCAAAACGGTTCAATATCTTAATGATAGAATCTCTTCCCCAGTGGTTTTCAGGGAGATAATCGAGTACATCTACCATCGCTACTCCATACCACCCAAGCGCCCTTCCCCAAAAATGCGGGGAACAGCCTGTTGTCTTATCTGCCCATTTTTGTTCTTTGCTTTCATCCCATCCGTGATACAATAAACCGGTCTTGGGGTCACGTGTATGGCGTTCAATATTTATGAATTGTTTGGCCACATCGTCAAAAACGCTATCCTGTTTAGCCCACTTTGCATATTCTGCATAAAATGGTTGTCCCATGTACAAACCATCCAGCCAAACCTGCCAGGGATATACTTTCTTATGCCAAAAACTTCCTTCCCTGGTTCGTGGGTGTTCATCGAACTGGCTGCGGATATTGTCAATTGCTTTCTTATATTTCGTTGCACCGGTAATATTATACAATAGCATCAGCACTTTGCCATTGTTGGTATTGTCGATATTGAAATCAGTTCTTTTGTAATCTTTTATGTTGCCGTTTTCCTGCACATAAAAATCCATGCTATGCTGTATGTAATTGAAATAGCTGCCATCGCCGTACAATTTCCAAACGCCTTCAATGCCTTTTAATACCACCCCTTGGTCATAACTCCAACGGGCAGGCTTTCCTATCTTGCTTGAAAATGAATCGGGCCATATATGCATGGCCGTTCGGGCCATTCGTTGGGAATAAGGTTCCTGTTGCGCCTGTGTTGAAGAAGCAACAATGAACATCATGATTATAAATAACAGTTTCTTCATTTTATCTTTTTTGTTACCGGCTATTGCATTTTCCCCACAAAGGCCAAAGTAATCAGCCCTTCTTTCCTTTTTTATTCTTCTTTTGTGGCTCAATCACCAGTGGAGCAATCGCCCAACTTACTACTGCATCATTTGCGCCAAAGTTGGCCGTTAGCTTTTGTTTTGCAGCAGCGGTATTACTATTTAACAGTTTGATATCTTTTGTACGGTCGCCCTGCACCTGCAATAACAACTCAGCGCTGTCTTTGAATTTCAAATTATTGATATTGATATTATCACTGTTCAATACATACGCAACAGGATTGGTATTCTTGCTCAACATGGTAACATTGGTTAAGTTGATATTGGACGCTTCCTGTATATCAATGCCGTCATCGGCCTGCAATACGGCATTCTCTATCCAAACATTTTGAACGTGCATTTCGGGAATGCCTCTTACAAAAATTCCTTTGGAAGCTCCGTTACAGGTTATATTGCGCAAATAAAAATTCCTGAATTGTGGTGTTGTTTCATCAGCGGGCTTCGCTTCCACTTTGGGCGGCTCTCGTTTTTCACCTTCCAGTACCACGGGATCTTTTGCCATATAATACATGTCAAACAAGATCGCTTCTGCAGCAATATCCTTCATGTTGATATCGCTGGTGTAGATATTTTCAACAATACCGCCACGGCCACGGGTGGTCTTAAAACGCAATCCGATATCCGTTCCAATGAAAGTACAATTGCTCACATACATGTTTTTTACGCCACCGCTCATTTCACTGCCTACTACAAAACCGCCATGTGCATGATACACCGTACAATGCCGCACGATCACGTCCTGCGTAGGCACCCCGCGCTTTCTTCCTTCTTCATCCCTGCCACTCTTGATGCAAATACCATCATCGCCTGTATCAAAAGAGCAATTCTCCAGTAAAACATTTTTACTGCAATCAAGGTCCAGCGCATCATTATTAGTACCGTACCAGGGATTTTTTATGGTAAGGTTTCGGATGGTAATGTGTTCACTAAAATTAACATGCGTGGTCCAGGCAGGGGAATTCTCAAATGTTACGCCATCGATCAGCACATTTTTGCAATTGAAGATGCGGATCATATTGGGGCGCAGGAAATCCTTTACACTTTCGAAATCAGCCAATGTTTTTCCATCGATTAATTTGCCGATATTATTTTCTTTATAGCCTTTCAATGCTTTTTCAGATGAATACCATGATCTCTTGTCATCCGTTAATACACCGCCGTACTTCTTTTGATGGTTCTTCCATTCGCTTTCGGTCACTTTATCTTTCCGCAACGGCCTCCAGTAATAACCATTGCCGTTAAGGATACCCTTTCCCGTTATACCAATGTTCTCTAACCCTTCTGCAGTAACGGGCGATTGGCATCTTGCCGCGTCTACACCTTCAAAAGCAGACCTCACCAATGGATATTGGTTAAAGTCGGAGCTGAATATCACCAACGCATCCTTAGCGAGGTACAGGTTGATATTGCTTTTCATGATAATGGGCCCTGTAACATAAGAACCTTTCGGTATCAGTACAGTGCCGCCACCATGAGCAGCACAATCATCAATGGCTTTATTGATAGCTGCAGAGTTGAGTGTTAAGCCATCTGCTACGGCACCATACTTCATAATATTAAAAGTATCTCTCTTAAAATGTGGCTGGTAGATCTTCGGTAACTCAAATGCCATTTTTTCTTTAAAATCAGATGGCTTGAAATAGCTTGCCATCGGCAGGTTTT
Source organism: Bacteroidota bacterium (assembly GCA_025362055.1). Classification (GTDB taxonomy): domain Bacteria; phylum Bacteroidota; class Bacteroidia; order Chitinophagales; family Chitinophagaceae; genus Ferruginibacter. The sequence goes on along the minus strand of JANYIM010000155.1, from coordinate 3,171 downwards.
GTTCCTTGATCGCTTGGCAAACCAATGATGCCATAGAAGAAGCACCGTATTCTGTAAAATGCGTATCATCTTCTTCCTTGCCCTTGTAATTTTTAAAATGATTGGCCGGAATATTCAGGAAGAGTCTCCTGGAACCTTCCACCCCTTCTTTTTCGATCAACTCCTGGCTGCTTTTGTGCAGATCTATCAACGCTACATTCATTAAAGCAGCCACTTCCTTTACTACACCCGGATAATCTCCGTGCTGGTCAACAAATTTTCCATCAGCATCAAATTTCCTTCTCATCACAGGCGTAATTAAGAATGGTGTGGCACCCTTGCTTCTTACATCATTCACAAAACGAATTAAATTTTCTTTGTACAATGTATGTGCCGGCGCCGAACGATTACTGTCTTGTATCTTCTCATCATTGTGCCCAAACTGTATCATTACAAAATCCCCTGCTTTTAACCTGCTCATCACCGTATCCCAGCGATGTTCGGTGATAAAACTTTTAGTGCTCCGCCCATTCATGGCATGATTTTGTAGCTCTACTTCATCAGTAAAATAACCAGGGAACAATTGCCCCCAGCCTCTTTGCGGATTATCATCCGTGGGCTGGTTGGCCATGGTACTGTCGCCTACTAAAAATATGGTTGGCCTGTTATTTGGATACATAAATGCAAATCCACTGATGATGAGTGATAGTATTACGATAGTTTTTTTCATTGTATGTTATATTAAACCGCTTTCGGGGTCTTTGACCGCCGACAGGGGCCAACGTTATTTTAATTCATTAATATTTACCATGTCCATATCAGCATAATCCTGATTCTCGCCACCCATGCCCCAGATAAATCCGTAATTGCTGGTGCCACAACCGCTGTGAATGCTCCAGGGTGGTGATATGATCGCTTCATCATTGCTTACTACCAGGTGCCTGGTCTCTGTAGGCTCTCCCATCATATGAATGACCTTTTGGTTGGCAGGTACATCAAAATAAAAATAGGCTTCCATCCTGCGGTCATGCACATGAGTAGGCATCGTGTTCCACACACTTCCTTCTTTTAAAATGGTGAGGCCCATTACCAACTGGCAGCTTTTTATTCCGGCTGCATGGATGTATTTGTAGATCGTGCGCTGGTTAGCAGTGGCCACAGCACCCATTTCTGCGGGTGATGCTTTTGCTCCTTTCATCAGTTTTGTTGCATAATTATGATGAGCCGGGGCTGATAATAAATAAAACTTAGCCGGGGCTTCTTTCTTTTTACTTTTAAAGGAAACCTTTTCGTTTCCTTTACCGATGTACAGGCAATCGAGTTTATTGAGAAGATATGCTTTGCCATTCACCTTTATCTCACCTTCTCCGCCAACATTGATGATACCCAATTCCCTTCGCTCTAAAAAATATTTTGCTTTTAGTGATGTGTACGTTGGCAATGCAATGGCCTTATTTACCGGCATGATACCACCAATGATCATCCTGTCGTAATGCGTATACACGAGGCTGATATCATCTGCCCGGAAAATGGAAGGGATCAAAAAATTACCGCGTAATTCTTCGGTTGTCATCCGGCTAACCTCTTTGGGGCTATTGTGAAATCTTATATCCATTTTTACCTTACCTCAGCCCTCTCTTTGAGGAGAGGGAGCGGATTTTGTTTTAATTTATCAATATTTCGTTCTTTAATTTGCAGACTCGCACTTTTACTCCTTTCGCCTATTGCTCATTGCCAATTATCTTCCCATCCATCCTCCATCAACCGTTACAATCGTCCCGTTCATATAATCGCTCGCTGCACTTGCCAAAAAGACGGTGACCCCTTTAAAATCATCGGGCTCACCCCAACGGTTAGCCGGTATACGGCTTAAAATAGCTTTGCTCCTTTCTGTATCCTTGCGCAAGGCATCGGTATTATCGGTTGCAATATAACCTGGCGCAATACCATTTATATTGATTCCTTTGCCCGCCCATTCATTGGAGAAAGCTTTTATTAAACTTGCAATGGCTCCCTTACTGGCCGCATAACCCGGCACCAGGATACCTCCCTGGAAACTCAATAAAGAAGCAGTGAAAATTATTTTACCACTTCCCTGCTCCAACATTTTTTTTCCGATCTCTCTTGCTAAAATAAATGGAGCGTCCAGGTTTACCGACATCACTTTGTCCCAGCTCTCATCACTATGCTCTGCAACAGGGTCACGCAATATCATCCCGGCATTGTTAACAAGGATATCAATGCGCGGGGTTTCAGTAATAAGTTTTGCGATGAAATTCTTTAAGGAAGTGCGGTCACTAAGATCACATTGATAAGCTTTGAATTTACTGCCGGCAGCAAGGACCATTTTTTCGATCTCACTTCCGCTTAGTTCAATGGATGCAGAAACACCAATAATATCGGCGCCGGCCTCCGCCAATGCCAATGCCATTGACCTGCCGATCCCTTTAGTACAACCGGTCACTAAAGCGGTCTTGCCTTTAAGGCTAAAAAGATCCATAACTTTCATTGCAATTCAATCGTTTATAGTCAACAATTTTACCAATATATTCCAAGGATTTAAAGCATATACGGGCGTTTATTTACGCAATCGTTCCCGATATCGATGTCGTAATTTATAAGTTGGTTCTTATTGCTGTTTTACTGCCTGTCTTGCCATTAATTTCCAGCCTCCATGCAATTTTTGCCATACCAATAAAACCAGTAAATGCACTTCTGCCGGCTTTCCATTGTCGTTGGTTTTGGCATATAATTTATGCCGCACCATTGCAATATTCTTACTGACAGAAATGGTCTGTTCTGATAGTTCAATCGTAACAAAATCACTTTTACCTGATAAAAGGCTTGAAATAAATGCTGCCTTATTATCAACATGCCCTCCCGAATGCCCATAAGTAAGTTTATCAGAAATTAATTTATCGAGTATCATCGAATCCGGATCAACCATTACTTTTCGCAAACTTTCAGTTGCTGCAGCAACTGCTTTTTCTTTTTTCGCTTGGGCGCTTGCATTCATCCACAAAAAGAATACAAGTGATGCCAGTAATACTTTTTTCATGCTTTTAATTTTATTTATCAATGCGATACCAGTCATATTCGGCATAACCGGAATCATTGGTCTTTGTTGTTCTTGTACAAAAGACCCCCATTTTGGCTCCTATCCACCTGCCCGGTTGTGCTGTTAATTTTTCA
>JANYIM010000145.1 GCA_025362055.1 Bacteroidota bacterium | reverse complement strand
ACCGTGAATTATATGATGGCAAAGGACAGTGTTAAGAAAAGGCTGGAAGGGGAAAGTGGTATGAGCTTTACAGAATTCACGTATCAATTGGTGCAGGGCTATGATTTTTACTGGCTATACCAGAACAAGCAATGCAAACTGCAGATGGGTGGCAGCGACCAGTGGGGAAATATCGTTACCGGTACGGAACTGATACGCAGGAAATGCGGCGGTGAAGCTTTTGCATTTACCTGCCCGTTGATCAAAAAGGCTGATGGAACTAAGTTTGGTAAGACAGAACAGGGAAATATCTGGCTGGATGCTGCAAAAACCTCGCCTTACCAGTTCTACCAGTTCTGGCTAAACGCAAATGATGCAGATGCGGCTAACTGGATAAAGATATTTAGTTTCCTTGACCAGCCAACGATCAATGACCTGATCACCGAACATAATAAGGACGCTGCAAAAAGAATACTGCAAAAAACATTGGCGAAAGAAGTAACTGTTTTTGTTCATGGTGTTGAGGAATACAATAAAGTTGTTGAAACCACTGAAAAATTATTTTCCAATCAAAGTGCTCCGGCAGAAAGTTTAAGTGAAGAAGACCTGGGAAGCATAGAGGGCGTTCTAACCATTGAATATGCTGCTGAAAAAATAAATACAGGTATTGATGTGGTTTCTTTTCTTGCCGAAACATTGATCTTTCCCAGCAAGGGCGAAGCAAGAAAGACCCTCCAGGGCGGAGGTGTGAGCATCAACAGAAAAAAAATTGACAATTTGCAATTAGCGATCGACAATACCTTTTTGTTACACGGTAAATACATTCTTGTACAAAAAGGAAAAAAGAATTATTACCTCGTCATAATTAAATAAATACCCACCAGCACTTAGTAACAGTTGTCCCGTAAGGCTTATTTTGCTGAAAATTGATCTTCATGAAAATCTTAGTTTCGAAGCTTACATTGCTTATCGTTATGCTATCGCTTAATTCCATTTGCCATGCGCAGGGAGTACCCGAACCCTCTATTAAAAAAGGTTCAGTAATTGTTTATGAAGTAAAAGAAAGATCCACCTACATATATACGATAACTGTAACCAAGTTCAGTGAGGCCGATGGTATTGAATTAAAGTGGGGCACAAATGAAAAGTCAGGAAGAAACGGAACTACTACAATGGCTTTTGCTAATTTAACCGACGCAACCAAATTACTGCTAAAACCTGTTGCAGGCAAGGAGAAATTGGGCGAAGATCAGATCCGGATATTCTTCACTAACAATATTGTAACAAATCTTGTTGGCAACAAAAATGTGGACATCGAGATCGACGGTAAAGTAAATACCTTCCTTTACTTAGCTACTAAAGATGAAAGGGCAGACATAGAATATAATGGAAGCAAGTCCTCTGTTGATTATACGTCAGGTGATGCAGGAGATGTTGGCATCGGATTCTGCACCATCGGCGATTATCAGTTAATACATACCTTCAGGTCAAAAGATATTTCGTTTACATTGAGGTCCATAACCACGAAGTAAACATCTTATCAATCCAATAAATATTTTCTTTCTCTATACACTTTCCAAACAAATTCTCCGAACAGCGTGTTGGCCCATGCAAACCATTTGCGGGTAAATTTAGTGGCATCATCCTTATGAAATGCTTCATGCATGAACCCTGTGCCGGCATGGGTTTGTTGCAACATGTTCAAACACATTTTTATTTCTTTGTCATCGGTGCTGGTCAATCCACGCATCGTAATACTTATTGGCCAGATATGATCCATACCAACATGCGGGCCGCCGATACCTTCACCGGCCTTGCCTTTGAAGAAGAAAGGATTATCTTCCGAAAGGGCAAACTTTCTTGAATTTTTTATTACAATATTTGTTTCGTCTGCAAATAGGTCCGCGAGGTATTGAAGCGATAATAATGAAGGAACATTCGCATCATCCATTAAATTGCAGCTACCAGATCCATTGATCTCATAAGCATATATAAGCCCTAATTTCGAATGTTTAAACTGACCATGTTCTATTAAACCGGCGCCAATAGTATCTTTTATGTTCTTAGCGTCCTTCATAATGTCTGCCTTTAATCCAAGCCCTGGCCCCATCTCATTTAAAAGAGAAAGAACATGTAACGCAAACATATTTCCAGGGATATTGAATGGGAATACTGTTGCGTCGTCACTTGGCCTGAACATCGAATGAATCAACCCGATCTTTTTTGTTGGGTAACCATACCCCCCAAGTGGCACACCATCCGTTGCCCAACTGGTTGTCCTTTCAAAATGATAGGGCCCGTTATTTTCAAGCCGCTGCTGTTCTTTAAAAGTTTTTATCACCAGCTGCACCGCTTCCTTCCAATCATCGTCAAATGGAGATGTGTCTCCCGTCGCCTTCCAGTAACCATAAGCCAGCCGTATGGGATAACATAAACTGTCTACCTCCCACTTACGTTCATGCACACCCGCTTTCATTTCGGTCTTATCATCCTTCCATTCGCTGATCTTATTTTCATCTTTATAAAAAGCATTGGCGTAGGAATCTTTTAAAATGCATTTTGTGTGCCGGTTGATGACGCCCTTAATAAGTTCCTGCAAATTCTTATCGTCCTTCATCAATGGCAGGTAAGGCCATACCTGTGCAGAAGAATCCCGCAGCCACATGGCATCAATATCGCCGGTGATCACAAAAGTATCCGGCTTGCCGTTGATGATCTCAAAGTCAACCGTGGTATCAAGTGTATTGGGGAAACAATTTTCAAATAACCAGGCCATCTCTTTATTGCCGGTATTCTTTTTAATGTCGGCGATAAGCTTTTCAACCGCAAAACTTTTAAACTTCCGTTTGGTTTCTGGAATTCTTACATCCGGGAAATCGGGTTGCGGTTTTGCAAAAGGATAACTGCCAACGAGGAGGCCGGCAGTGGCCAGCGAGCTTTGTTGCATAAATCTTCTTCTGTTCATTGGGGAAAGATAATTTTATTTTCACTTGCAGTTATCAATTTGATTTACAAACTTTAGGGAAAATATGTAAAATGAAAAGATACTTCCTGCTTTTAATTTACGCCGCTTCGGTCTCGTTACTTTTTCATTCCTGCAATTCTTCGGGCAATAAAAACACCCAGCACGATGGGCATGAAGTACCCCTGGGTATGTTATTTGAAAAACAGGATAAACTGGCCGGCATCCCTTTGGCCTCCACTCCTTTTGGCGGAGGTGAGCTG
>JANYIM010000130.1 GCA_025362055.1 Bacteroidota bacterium | reverse complement strand
ATTCAATATGAATCCAATGCCACCGGCAATCACGTGGCCATTTTCAGCGAGATATGGTACAAAGACTGGAAGGCCTATATTGATGGTAAACCGGCAGCTTATTTTAAAGCAAATTATGTGTTAAGAGGAATGGTGATACCTGCAGGAAAACACATGATCGACTTTAAGTTTGAACCCAGTGCATATTTTACCGGTTTAACCATAACCAGGATATCTGTCTGGCTGCTTTCGCTGATCCTGCTGGCATATATTGTTTGGTTATGCAAACCTTTATTCAGTAGGCACAATAACACAAAGGAATAGATTTTATAGCGCTGATTAAACGATTACTGATGATTTCGCTGACAGCTGACTTTGTCATCTGAGTTCTACTATTTACAAAGTAAATAATTTGCGAAATCAGTTCACATCATATTAATCTGCGATCATAAAATACAAAATCGCAGATAACCTTCACATTTTCATACATGCAGGATAACGAGATCAATATAGCATCCCTGACCTCCTACCAGGTATATCCCGCTAAACTGGGAGGGCAAAAGAATATTGTTTTATTCTATGACTACCTAAGCAAACTGATGCCGGTAACAATGATCTGTACAAAGAACAACCAGCCCGAAAATGCGGAACGCATTCATTTCATAATGGCATTAGACAATTCCAAATTGCGGTATATCGACCTGTTCTTGTTTTTTTCGATCCGCAGGATCATTAAAAAGAACAGGATCAGTCACCTTATACTGGAACATCCCTATTATGGTTGGCTGGGCATATTGTTAAAACGTTTCACAAAGGCAAAACTGATCGTACGTTCACAGAATATCGAATCCCTTCGTTTTAAAAGTATCGGCAAATGGTGGTGGGGTATCTTATGGCATTATGAAAAGATCACACACCGTTGTGCCGACCATAACTTTTTTATCCAGGATGATGATAAGGATTATACCATCCAAAAATTTAAGCTTACGCCGGCCAAATGCACTACCATCACCTACGGTTTTGAATTGAATGCCCCGCCAGGTAACGATTCCAAACAATCTGCCAGGGATTTTATCTGCAACAGGCATCAAATAAATAAGGGAGATAATATCTTATTATTCAACGGTGGCCTGCATTATAAACCAAACCTGGATGCATTGGACATCATTCTGGAAACAATAAATCCATTACTTTTAAAGAGTACCGGGTTCGCATACAAGATCATCATCTGCGGCAGCAAACTCCCGGAAAAGTATAAAGCTTTAAGTGATTATAAAGACAGGAATATCCTGTATGCCGGTTTTGTAGATGATATTACGGTGTATTTTAAAGGCGCCGATATTTTCATCAACCCGGTAAATGATGGCGGTGGCATCAAGACAAAACTGGTGGAATCGCTGGGTTACGACCTATCAGTAGTGAGTACACGAAGTGGCGCCATAGGTGTTCCCGTAGCCATCACGGGCGAAAAATTGAAGGTTTGTGCGGATGATAACTGGGAAGACTTTGCCCTGCAGGTAACAACCATAAAAAAAGATGCATCCATACCGATGGCTTTTTTTGATCATTTTTATTGGGGTAATATTGCAGTAAAAGCAGTTGAAACGATTAAACAGTTAAGCAAATGAAGATACTCATAACAGGATTCAATGGTTTTGTGAGCAAGTATTTTCTCGACTTCCTTTCTTCAACACCGGAACAGTATACGGTTTTGGGATTGGGAAGATCGGCCCCCGCATTTGATATTAAGCAATACCCGAATATCGATATAACATTTCAGATCGTTGACCTGCTGGATAAGGAAGATGTAAATGAAATGATCAGTGGTTTTAAGCCGCAATACCTGCTGCACCTGGCTTCCATCAGTAGTGTTGGGCATAGCTGGAAATACCCGATCGAGAGTTTTGTAAATAACACCAATATCTTTTTAAACCTCATTGAACAGATCAGGTTACAAAAATTGCCCTGTCGCATATTGTCGATCGGCTCTTCAGAAGAATATGGAAATGTAACCGTTGCCGATCTGCCACTTACCGAAGACAGCAGGTTGGCACCCATCAGCCCTTATGCAGTTGCAAGGACCTCGCAGGAGATGCTTTCGAAGATCTATGCGGAAGGCTATGGAATGGATATCGTGATGACGCGTTCCTTCAACCATATAGGCCCGCGGCAAAAAGATGTATTTGTTATTTCTTCCTTTGCAAAGCAATTGGTGATGATCGCAAAAGACAAGCTGCATTCCAATAAAGTTGTAACAGGAGACCTTTCCATTACAAGGGATTTTGTAGACGTAAGGGATGTTGTGAAGGCCTATTATTTATTATTGATGAGAGGAAGAAAAGGCGAAGTATATAATATCTGTTCGGGGAAAGGAATTTCTTTGAAAGAGATCATGGACAAAATGTGTG
>JANYIM010000106.1 GCA_025362055.1 Bacteroidota bacterium | reverse complement strand
TGCCCTGCCATTCTCCGTGGCATTGTCGGCAACAGGTTTCCCGGCTCCAAATCCTTTGTAGGAAAGTCTTTTGGCATCTATGCCTTTTGTGATCAGGTAGGTCACCACGGCTTTTGCCCGGTTATCAGATAGGGTAAGATTATCTTTTGCCTGGCCAATATTATCGGTATGCCCGTTGATCTGGATATTTAATTTAGGGTTCTCATTCAGCAATAGTACAAGTTTGTCCAACTCTCCGGTAGACGCCGGCCTGAGGTTGAAATCCTTTGAGTCGAAAAAGATATTTTTCAGTACGATCACAGCGCCGGCCTCTATCGGCTGTAAAGGAATGTTTTTAACATAGGCAGAATCTTCCGCCGGATTCAGCAGGGAAAAATTATCCGAATAGAACAAGTACCCTTTGCGGTTCACATTGAAGGCATAGGTCTTTCCAACGGGTAAGGTAACCAGGTAATTGCCATCTTCGTCTGTTTGTATCTTTGTTATTAAATGGCGACTATTGATATCCGTTAGTTCCACCGCAGAAGGCAGGCCTTCTCCGGTCTTTTTATTGAATACCTTCCCTTTTACCCACAAGGTTTGTATGGGGCGTATATCTTCCCGTAACTGGAAAGTATAGATATCCAGCCCGCCCTTGTTATCATCACTGCGGTCACTTGCATAGTAGCCCGTCTTTCCATCTGATGCAACGATCAATGAACCTTCGTCATCAATGGTATTGATGGGATAACCCAGGTTCTGCGCTTCGCTCCAGGTGCTGTCATTTAGTTTACGTGAAAGAAAAAGATCGGTTGATCCGTAGCCGGTATGGCCATTGCTGTTGAAGTATAAGGTTTGGTTATCTGCATGCATAAAGGGGCAACCCTCATCCCCATTGGTATTTATTTCCGGGCCAAGGTTCTCTGGTTCACCCCACCTGCCTCCCGGTGAGCGATGCGATACCCAGATATCTTTTCCGCCATACCCACCCGGACGGTTACTCGAAAAATAGAGGTCTTTTTTATCTGGGGAAAGAGAAGGTGATGATTCCCAGAATTCTGTATTGATTATCCGGCCCATGTTTTGCGCTTCACTCCAGCCATTATTGGTTTTTACGGAAAAGTACAGATCACAGCTACCCTCGCCTTCAGGATAATTGCAACCCGTGAAAACCAGCAGGAGCCCATCTTGCGAAATATTTTGTGCACCTTCATTCAGGTTCGTATTTACCTTCCCGTCTATTGGCCTTGCCTTACTCCAGTTGCCACCGTTCAAATCACTTTCATAAAAATCCTCATCATTATCGATCCGGCGGGTAAAGATCATCTTGCTGCCGTCGATGGTCAGGGAAGGAAAATATTCCAGGTCGGCAGAATTGATACTATCACCCAGGTTCTTCGGCGAAAAAACGTACTCCTTTACAGGATGTTTTTTCTCCTGGTCTAACGCAAAGGCATAAGTGCTTTTCCGGTAATTACCCGCTTTGATACTTTGCTGGTTGAGTTTTGGGGTGGATAAAAATTCGGTCACAGCATCCAGGGCCTGTTGAAATTTTCCACTGCCGGCCAAAGAGATCGAATAGGGGAGCAAAAAGGTCTTTGAATAAATGGAATCCAGCCGCAAGGCTGTTTCAAAATCACTTACTGAAGCAGTATATTTTTTTAAATTGGCATAAACACCGGCTCTTGATAAATAGGCATCCACAAATTTTGGTTCAATGGCGATGGCTTCGTTGAGGTGCTGCATGGCCTTTGTATAATCGCCGTCAGTTGCCTCATTATATGCAGCCACATTTAAATCACTTGCATTCTTATTCACTTTATCGGGGTCGTACCATTGGGCACTGGCGATAAGCATTGAGCAATTGGTAATAAGCAGGAGGAAAATTTTGCGAAGTATATTGGAATTGTTTTTTTGCATTTGCTATTTTTCGATAGGTGAAGTTAGAACGAAATGCAATGCACTTTACGGGTTCGTTAGAATTGTAACATTCCTTTAATGGTCTTGAACGTTTTACGGTACGTTAATATACTTGTGCAGCTGCAGCGACAATTCCCACTGTGGGTTTTGCTTGATATACTCGATGATTGCAGGAGTAACGACCGCGGATTTATCCCATTCGGGTTGTAAATACAATTTGCAGTTGGCCGAAACCAGTGCGGCATATTGTTCGGCCCAGGCAAAGTCGGTATTATTAAACACCACTATTTTTAGTTCATCTGCAACCGGCAGGATCTCCGGTAATGGGGCTTTGAATTTTTTTGGGGACAAACATATCCAGTCCCATATTCCGCTTAAAGAATGTGCGCCGGAAGTCTCGATATTCACCTGGTATCCTTTTAACTTAAGCGTTGCCGTTAGTGTATCCAAATTATGCAGTAAGGGCTCGCCACCGGTGATCACGATCAGTTTTGCAGGTGTTCTCTCAATATCCGATAGCAGGTCTTCAATACTCAATAAAGGATGTTTGGCTGCATCCCAGCTATCTTTTACGTCACACCAAACACAGCCTACATCGCAACCACCCAGCCGGATAAAGTACGCTGCTTTACCCTGGTGAAAACCTTCTCCCTGCAATGTATAGAAGTGTTCCATTACGGGAAGAGAGCCGGAATGTTGAGTGCTGAATGTTGAATGTTGAATGTTCAAGGAGTCGTTATTTCTGTATAGAAGCATTTAATGTATTCATCAGCAAGGCAGCGATGGTCATCAATCCAACGCCCCCCGGCACTGGCGTTATATAACTGCATTTTGGGGCAACATTTTCAAAATCCACATCACCTTTTAAAGCGAATCCGGATTTTTTTGTGGCATCGGCTACCCTCGTTATGCCCACGTCGATCACCACCGCATTTTCTTTTACCATATCGGATTTTAAAAATCCGGGTATACCCAATGCAGCTATAATGATATCGGCCTGTAAACAAATGTCCTTTAAATTTTTAGTGCGACTATGGCAAACCGTTACTGTGCAATTACCTGGGTAAGTATTGCTGCTCAACAGGATACTGATGGGCCTTCCAACGATATTGCTACGGCCTATCACCACGGCATATTTACCACTGGTCTCAATTTTATAATGCTCCAGCATCAGCAGTATTCCATAAGGTGTTGCGGGAATAAAAGCAGGGAAACCCTGGGCCATTTTTCCTGTATTCAAAGGATGAAAGCCATCTACATCTTTAGCCGGGTTGATGCTGTTGATGACCTTTTCTTCGTTGATCTGTTTAGGCAGGGGAAGCTGAATTAAGATCCCGTCAATATCTTCATCAAGATTCAGTTTTTCAATGGCTTCCAGTAAAATGTTCTCTGAAACATTTTCATCAAAACGGATCAGCGTACTATTAAAACCTACTTCGGCGCAGTTCTTTACTTTGCTGGCTACATAGGTTTCGCTGGCCCCATTGGTACCCACCAAAACGGCCGCCAGGTGGGGTGTCTTGCGCCCTTCGGCCTTACCTATGACCACGTTTTCTTTTACACTGTTTTTTACTGACTCCGAAACAAGTTTACCATCTAAAATTTGCATGGCGCAAAAGTAAACAAGAATTTGTTCGTTGCCACAGATTGCACAGATTAACACAGAAATTTTTTGCCCCTTGCAAAATGAATTTTCTGCATAACACACAGATCTTTCCGTTAAAAAACAGTTAGGTCAGGAGAAAAATCTTCCTACAATTCTTTATGATCTTCCGGATTCATTTTTACCTTGGAAAAATAATCAAGTACCCAAACCTACCTAACAATGAAAACGATAACAGCATTGCTGCTTTGCGGTATTTTACATTTTAATACAGCGATTGCTCAATCACTTCGCTATGCTATTGCACTTCCTTATATCGGCCTTGGTGCATATAGCAAACAACACACCGACCCCTTTTCTTTTACACGCAACCAGGCCGCACTGGCACAGGTACAGCATGGTGGCGTTGGGGCATTTGGTGAAAGAAGATTCTTGCTGGCAGAAACCAGTTCATACGTATTTGTGGCTGTTTTTCATACTAAAATGGGAAATATCGGGCTGCAGGGGAATTATGCCGGCTTTAAAAACTTCAATGAGAATAAAATTGGCCTGGCCTATGCCAGGAGCCTTGGTTCAAAGGTTGATGTTGGTATCCAGTTCAATTATTATAGTTACCGGATACCTTCCTATCCGGGTGCTTCTTCCATGAATTTTGAGGCAGGTGTTATCATGCATTTTACTGAGCAGTTGCACGGAGGTATTCATGTATACAATCCTGTTGGAGGGAAGCTGGTAAAAGCAGGCAATGAAAAGCTGGCTGCACTGTATAATATCGGTCTTGGTTATGATGCTTCCCGCATTTTTTTTGTGAGTACCGAGGTCATTAAAGAAGAAGGTAAGCCGGTGAATTGCATCGCCGGGATGGAGTATCGCTTTGCCGATAAATTTTTTGTAAGGCTGGGTATGATGAGTGAATCAACCACCCTTTTCGCAGGCGCCGGACTGGCCTGGAATGAATTGCGTTTAGACGTTTCCGCTAGTTATCACCCGCAACTGGGATTCTCTCCGGGAATCTTATTGATTACAAATTTTAAGGGTAAGACAAAGTGAGGATATGTATGACCATATTCCTGCTATTTTGTATGCTAATCCGGAATTATGCACAACTTGCAATTCCTGTCACTACTGGTACCGAACAAAAACTGGAAAGCAATACGGAAAATAATAAGGACCTTGAAACCGAGGATGACACGTACTTACAGCAAATGCAAGAATTTCTAAAAGATCCCATGAATCTGAATGATGCAGATGAGAACGATCTGAAAGAGTTACTGATACTAACACCATTGCAGATCCGCGACCTTGTTTCCTACCGGAATTTATTCGGTAAATTCATCAACATTTATGAATTACAGGCAGTGCCCGGGTGGACCATTTCCACGATCCAAAAAATTCGTCCATTCATTACTGTTAGTATACAAAACAAGCTGTATGAAACATTCAACGATCGCATCCGTAAAGGAGTGCATAGTTTGTTGGTAAGGGGTACACAGGTGCCGGAAAGGTCGAAGGGATATTTGCCCGGCCCATCAACTGTCACAAATTTTTACCGGGGCTCACCCCAAAAAATATTGATGCGGTATAAATACAATTTTAAGAACTTACTGCAATATGGAATACTGGCAGAGAAAGATGCGGGGGAGCAATTTTTTAAAGGCAAACAAAAACAGGGGTTTGATTTTTATTCAGCACATTTTTTTATAAAGGATATGGGGAAGATCCGCGCCTTGGTTCTCGGGGACTTTACCGTAAACCTTGGGCAGGGGTTAACGCAATGGCAAAGTCTGGCTTTTAAAAAAAGCGGGGATGTTACCAGTATTAAAAGGGAAGCAACAGTACTAAGGCCTTATAATTCGGCTGGTGAGATCAATTTTCACCGGGGAATCGGGATCACCCTGGCAAAGGCCCCCTGGCAGGCTACAGCCTTTGTTTCGTATAAAAATATTGATGCTAACCTTGTACCGGATACTACTCAAAACGGGGAGGACTTTGTATCCTCTTTACAAAGTTCCGGTTATCATCGCACAAATTCAGAAGAAAATGATAAAGGTATCCAGCGCCAGCTTGCTTTTGGAGGTAATTTTTCGTACACTTATAAGTGGCTTCATATAGGCTTCAATGGCATTCAGTATCGTTTCAAACAACCTCTTGTAAAACCGGCTGATCCGTATAACAAATACGCCTTATCAGGTAAGTCATTTGGTAATTATAGTCTTGATTATAGTTATACTTACAAAAACTTCCATGTTTTTGGTGAAGCTGCAGTTACCGATAAATTCGATAAGGCAGTGATCAACGGGCTAATGATCAGTGTATCAGCTGCAGTGGACTTGAGCGTGCTGTATAGGAATATTTCAAGGTCTTACCGCTCTTTATACGCCAACGCTTTTACAGAAAATACCTATCCCGAAAATGAAAAAGGTCTCTATGTTGGTATTGAGGTTCGCCCCAATGACCTTTGGCATATCGATGCCTATGCCGATATTTATCAATTCCCCTGGCTGAAATATAGGGTGGACAAGCCTTCTACAGGTTCTGATCTTTTAATTCAGGCAACCTATAAGCCTAATAAACAATTAGAAATATACAGCCGGTTTCATAGCGGGTCTAAGGCAATAAATGTTGATCCGGGTACGCTTCACTTATCTTCTGTTGAAATGCAGCCCCGCCGCAATTGGCGTAGCCAGGTAAGTTACAGGATAAGCCCTTCAGTAACGCTAAGGAGCCGGGTAGAAATGAGTTGGTTCAATAAAGGTGGTATTGGTGGGGAAGAGGGATTTTTAACCTGGTTTGATGCCCTTTTTAAACCGGCGTTACGTCACTGGTCCGGTAATGCACGCTTACAATATTTTGAAACCGGAGGATATGATAGCCGGCTATACACATATGAAGATGATGTGTTATATAATTTTTCTATTCCTGCTTTTTATGATAAGGGGTTTCGGTATTACATAAATTTCAATGATGATATTAACAAAAAACTCACAATTTGGGTGAGGTGGGCTCAAACCATTTATACCGGTAAAAACCTTATTGGCAGCGGATTGGATGAGATAGCAGGTAATGTGAAAAGTGAAATTAAACTCCAGGCCAACTATAAATTTTAACAGTTCTTATGTAATATGCAGCTATTCCGCATCCATAATTGTCTATAATCAGGGAATGGAGAATTAATTAAATTTTTTTAACATTTTTTTGACGTTAAGAAATAATTCTTATTTTTACACATCATTAAACTCAATTAATTGCACATGAGAAGATTCTTATCACTGTTAACTGTGCTGATGCTCTGCGGAGTGTTTGCATTTGCACAAAACCGGGTGGTGTCCGGTAAGGTTACCAATTCTGACGGTACTCCTGTCTCCTTTGCTACTGTTAAATTAAGAGGTACCCCAACGGGTGTTTCTGCAGATGTTAACGGAGCGTATTCCATCAAAGTTAAAGATGGTGATGTACTTGAAATTTCAGGTGCAGGTTTTGAAAGCCAGCGTATTACTGTAAGAAGTAATACCAATGTAGTTGATGTGCAAATGAGAGCAACTGCAATTTTGTCTGAAGTGGTTGTTACTGCTTTGGGTATTAAAAGGCAGTCGAGGGAATTAGGTTACTCAACTACTAAGGTCAATAGTGAAGAACTGAATGCGGGTAAGGTTACCAATGCTGCAACTGGATTGCAAGGAAAGGTTTCCGGTTTGCAGGTTAACCTCAACAATAACGGTGTTAAACCAAATGTTCACGTAACATTAAGGGGTAACCGTTCTATCACAAATAATAATGAGGCGCTACTTGTTGTTGATGATGTATTGCTTCCGATGAGCTATTTTGGATCTCTTAATCCAAATGACATCGAAAGCACGAACGTTCTTAAAGGTGGTGCTGCATCTGCATTGTATGGTTCTAACGCCTCTAACGGTGTTATTATCGTTACAACTAAAAAGGGTGTAAAAGGAAAGCCGGTTATCAGGATTGGCAGTACTGCAAGTTTTGAAACCATTGGTTATACACCGGAATTTCAAAATGAATTCGGGCCATGGGGCGGTGAACCAGCTTCGTTTCCTGGAATGGTCACTTTTCCTGATCAGCCTAATTATATATATGCTCCTTATGAGAACCAGAACTATGGTCCTAGGTACAACGGACGTAAAGTACCTATTGGTGCTCCTATCCGCATCTTCAGGAATGATGGTACTTATTTCATCTCACAGGATTCAACTTTATATGCTGCAAAAGCAAATGCTAAGAGGGATTTCTTTGATAAAGGTTTAACTTTTCAAAATGACGTTTCTTATTCAGGCGGTGATGATAAGAGTAAATTCTTCTTCTCTTTCCAGGATGTAAATGCAAAAGGCGTTATGCCTAAAGACGTAAGTCGCAGAAACAGTATCCGTGCCAATGGTTCAAGGGAAGGCGGGATATTTAAGGTAGATTACAATATTGGCTATACCCTTACACATACTAATACCACACCGGGTACCAATGTACCTTTTTCAAGTACTACCGGACAAGGAAGTACTGTTCAATATGTAGGCGGTGGTTCTTATTTTCAAAACAGGCCGGTGTACTATACCGTTATCAGCCAACCTTCAATGGTTGACTTAAGAGATTACAGGAACTGGCAAAACAATCCTTATGCCAGCCCCGATGGTTTTTTTAATGCATATTATGGTAACCCATGGTGGCAGATCGATCAGAGCAGGTTGGATGAAAGGAATAGTGACCTGATCGCTAATTTCGCTATAACTATTAAGCCTAAAGAGTGGTTAAACTTTGTATATAAAGCTGGTATTGTACGCAATGATTACAGCAATAAATACACAAAGGCCGGTTACAATTTTGCTGCATGGGCTATCGCTGATACACTTGCTTCAGGAAATATTCCAAGTGGGGTAAAAGTATTGTCTCCTTCACAAGGTGATGCCTTAAGCTGGAGCCAAAGGCTTACCAGTGATTTCTTAGCTACCATTCACAAAACACATAAGGATTTTGACATTAATTTTATTGCCGGTACAGCTATGTTTGATGTAAGGCAAAGAAGTATTTATACCAATGCCAGTGTTTTGGTGATCCCGGATTTTTATAATATTTCTAACAGGGTAGGTGAGCCAGGTGTAGCTGAAAATTTTTCAGAACGTCGTGATGTAAGTGCATTCGGTGATCTTACTGTTGGATACAAAAACTATGCATTCTTACACGGGTCTTTAAGAAATGACTGGACCTCAGTATTGGCTCCGGCAAATCGTTCTTTCTTATATCCGGGTGCTGATCTTTCTTTGATCTTCACCGATGCCATCAAGAGCCTGAAAAATAATTATTATTTAAGCTATGGTAAAATAAGGGCTGCCTGGTCTAAAACAGGTAATGTGGGTGTAGGCTCTTATAAATTAGCTAATGTATTTGGTACAGGTGGTGGATTTCCTTTTGGAGGAGTTGCCGGTTTTACCGTAGGAGATCAATATGCTAACCCTAATCTTAAACCAGAGTTCATTACAGATAAAGAAGTAGGTCTTGAATTAGGATTCTTTAAGAACAGGGTATTGTTAAATGCAGCGTATTACATGTCTTCTTCAGTTAATCAAACACTTCCTATTGCTATATCACCAACTACAGGTTTTACCAGTACCATTATTAATACCGGTGAAATGACAAACAAAGGGATTGAACTTGATCTGAAAGTTTCTCCTATAGTTAAAACACGTTCTGGTTTCCGTTGGGATATATCAGCTAACTATTCTTACAACAGGAATAAAGTTGTTTCCCTGATCGGTAATTCACCAGAGCAATTCATTGGTGGAAGTTCCTATGCGATCGTTGGCCAGGCTTATCCATCTATAAAAGTGAGCGACTGGTTACGTGACTCTGCCACAGGACGTATAATAGTAGACAAAGTGACTGGTATGCCTTCATTAGACAGTAAACAAAAATTCATGGGTACGGCTACTGCGCCAACCAAGGTTGGTCTTAGTACAAGTATTACTTATAAAGGCTTTACATTCAGTGCAACAGCGGAAGGCCGTTTTGGAGCTGTTATATATAATGCGATTGGAAGCGATTTGGATTTCACGGGCGTTTCAAAGTATTCTACCCAGTCAGGACGTCAGCCTTTAGTTATTCCTAATTCAGTTTATTTTGATGGTGCAAAATATGTACCTAATACAAATATCAACACACAGGATGGTAATCTATTCTGGGCTCAAACATGGAACACAGCAAACAGCAACTATGTGAATAGTGCAGATTTCTGGAAATTAAGGGAACTTTCTTTTGGATATGCTATCCCTAAGAAACTGTTAAATGGTTATATCAAAGCGGTTAACATGCAGATCACAGCAAGGAATTTGTTCACTAAAAAGGCAAAGGAAAATGTTTGGAGCGATCCTGAATTCAGTAATACCAGCCCAACAGGCTTTGGTAATGCAACAGGTACAGCTGGTATCAATGAGTTACCGCCTACAAAATTTGTTCAGTTTAGCTTAAACCTTACTTTTTAATTGAATAAGAAATAATTTATTTATTTGTAAATAAAAGAAAAATGAAAAAACTATCAGGATTTATAATCATTGCGGCTGTGGTGTTATCAGGATGTAGCAAGGGCTATTATGATATCAACAACAACCCGAATAATTCGACAAATGCCAGTGTTGACCTGGTACTTGCGAATGCATTAAAAACTACAGGCGCCACACCGCTTCTAAACTTCCAGTTCTTAAGTGAGTGGATGAACTACTGGGCGCCTAGTGGATCCTATGCCGTTAATTCTTCAGACGGAGCAAGTTATCACGAAGATCAGAATACAGCTGATAATAATGGTTTGTGGCTTAACTACTACAATAACCTCGAAGATTACGATTATATAGAAAAAACAGCAACAGCAAGCAATCAATATTTTTATACTGCTGCTGCTAAAACAATGAAAGCTTATTTGTACCAGGAACTGGTTGACATGTTTGATAAAGTGCCTTATTCAGAAGCACTTAAAGGAACAGCTAACCTCACTCCTAAGTACGATAACGGACAGGATATCTACGAAGCACTTTCTACCGATCTTGGGGCTGCCGTGGTTTTGTTTCAAAGAGCAGATGCTGTTGGTTCTGCCACACAGGATGTTCTGTTCGCAGGAAATAATTCTAAATGGGCAAAATTTGCCAATACCTTAAGGTTGCGTCTTTTAATGCGTCAAACTCAAATGGCAGGCAGGTCTGCTTATATCCAGGCAGAGATCAATAAGATCGTAGCGAATGGTTCCGGATTCTCAACTACTGAATCTGGAATAAACCCGGGATATTCTAATTCATCTGGTAAGCAAAATCCTTTTTGGGGATTTTGTATAAACACTGCCGGTACTTATACACAGGATTTTTGGAGAGCTTGTAAATATCCTATCACATTTTGTCAGGTTAATAATGATCCAAGGTACACACGCTGGTATGCTCCTATCACCGGAGGTACTTATGTTGGATGTGTAGTAGGCGCTGCATCTGGTAACCCTGTAGGTAGTGGTTCATCAACTTTTGGCCCCGGCCTTTTAGTATCTGTATCTCAGTCTTCCATTATTTTGAGTGCTGCAGAAAGTAATTTCTTACAGGCAGAAGCTGTTTTAAGAGGTTTCCTTGGAGGTTCTGATCTAACATTATTTAATGCGGGTGTGCAAGCCAGCTTTACTTACCTGGGAGCAGGTAGTGCTGCTGCGTATACAAGCCAGGCAGGTAATAAACAAACCAATTATGCTGCTTGTGTTACTTTTAATGAGAAATTAAATTGCATTATCCGCCAAAAATGGGAGTCTAATAATAACGTTACTCCTTTTGAAACATGGTGTGATTACAGGAGGTTGTTTTCTTTGGGCTTACCAGCTATAACAGAACCACCACTTTCAGTTTCATCTTTCCTGAACGGTCCAAATGTTCCTGTTAGGATACTGTATCCATTAATTGAATACCAATCCAATGCTACAAATGCACCGGCCCAGAGTTCATTGGCACATTTTACGTCTAAAGTTTTCTGGAACCAATAAAAAACGGATAAGTATTAGTTTATCAATAAAAAAAATATTATGAAAAAAAGCTTAATTTTTAAAAACCTACTGGCAATAATGCTACTGTCAAATACACTTTTCTTTACCTCGTGTGTAAAGAACAGGAATGATGGTGCCACTGATTTTAGCCAGTTAGCACCCATAGTTCAGATACTGGAAGGCGGCCTGAAGAACTTCGGAGCTTCTGCTTTATTGTTCCCTGGTACAGATCTTTCGGATACTGCGTATTTTACAATAAACTATGCGGCTACCACCACGGCCCCGGCTGATGTTGCTGTAACACTGGCTGTTGATGATGCTGCAAGGATGGCTTATAATGCTGCTCATCCATTAGGGCAATATGAAAAAATGCCGGATAGCCTTTTTAAATTTACACAAACTGCAGTGACCGTTAAAGCTGGTCAAAACTATTCTAGTGCAGTAAAATTTACTGTGTATCCCTATAAAATTGACCCTGCCCATAGTTATATGGCAGCAGTAAGTATTACTAGTGCTTCAGGGAATAATATAAGCGGTAATTTTGGAACCATCTATTTACATGTGATAGGGAACCCGCTTGCAGGTCCTTACAATTTAGTAGGCACACGTTATAATTACACCGGCACTGTTTCTTATGCAGGGCCTATTGGAGCAAATGCAAATATCCCTGCTGGCTTTGTAAGCACTACTAACCTTACAGCGCTTAGCCCTAAAATCGCCCTTCCTGTTGATGCACAAACTGTGACAATGAGTTTTTCAAATCTGGGTTTTGGAACAGGTTTTGAATATGGTTATTTGATTACGGGTTCTCCGGGCTTCTCATCAATTACCTTAGACAATAATGTTGCTTTTAACTCCGGCAATTCAAGCATTGATAGATTTATTTTTACTGGGAGTTATATTCCTCCTTCTCCTACTCAAAAACCAGCCTTCCATTTTTGCACGCATTATAATAATGCTGCTGCCGGTGGTGGGAATGATCGTATAATAGATGAGGCTTTTGTTCATCAATAATAATTAACTGGTTTTAAGATATAAGTCATTAATGAGGCACTCCAAAAATTGGAGTGCCTCATTTTATTTAGTGGTACAAAGGATGTTAATTTCTAAATGATGCACATTTCTTTAATTATCTTTGTTGTTTAAAATTAAAAAATGTCAAACAATCCAGAACAACCCAGCCAGATCAATATTGAAATATCTGAAGAAGTATCCGAAGGCGCTTATGCTAACCTGGCCATTATTACGCATAGTCATGCAGAGTTTGTGATAGACTTTGTGAATGTAATGCCGGGTACACCTAAAAGCAAGGTAAAGAGCCGTATCATACTAACTCCTTTTCATGCCAAGCGATTTATGAAGGCCATGATCGATAATGTAAAGAAATTTGAAACAGCCAATGGCACTATCCAGGATATGGAAGCTGTGGAGATACCATTTAATTTTGGGGGGCCTACTGCGCAAGCGTAAAGAAGACTCAAGCGATGGTCACAAGGGGTAAGTTTTAGCATAAGGTACTTTTCTTTTTATAGAAGCACTTTAAGCTTGCAGCCTAGGTCATTATATAACAACAAATTGATGAAGTATTTCACTTACATACTAATTATCTGCATCCTGGGCCTGGTATCCTGCACATCTCCATATAAAAAGGCGGGTAACGGCATTGAATACAAGATCGTATCAGATAGCAGGGGAAAGAAACTTTCGTACGGTAACTTTTTTGAGTTTCATATGAAGCAAATGTATAAGAACGGAAAAGTGGATACGTTAACAGGAGACACAAGGGATTATATTCCTAGAATGGATACTTACGATTCCTCCACCATGCCCCCAGCTTATCTTAACATATTCAGCGATGCTCGAAATGGCGATAGTATAGTGGTGAGGATGTTAACTGACAGCGCTTATAAACAGGATGAGCAGCAGATGCCAGCCTATATGACCCCGGGTGGGTATATTTATACTACTGTAAAGATCCTTAATATATTTGATAACAGGTACCAGGCTGACAGTGCCAGCAGGGCTGAATTAAAAATCAATGGCTTTAATATCTATAATAAGTTACTAAGTAAAACTGAAAAAGAAATTGAAAAGGATAAACTGCAAATAGAAGCAGATTCAAAAAAGATCACTTCCTGGCTGGATAAGAATAATACCAGGTATACCCGGGGGAAATGGGGAACTTTTATAGTTGTGCATGATGAAGGTACGGGCGAAAAGATCGGATTTAATAATGTAGTAGCAGTAAATTATACTGGCAGATCATTAGATAGCGGAAAAATATTCGATTCTAATATTGACCCAAAGTTTAAACATGCAGAGCCTTTGGAAGTTACTATGAGCCACCTTGGAAATATAATTCGGGGATGGACGGATGCATTGATGCATTTGAAAAATGGGTCAAAGGCAACCATCTATATCCCCTCCTCATTGGGCTATGGTAAAAAGGGAAAATTTCCGGGTATTCAGCCAAATGAAAATTTGATCTTTGAGATCGAAGTAATAAATGTGATCACTGAAGACCATGCATTAGAAGTAGCCAATGACACCAGAAGAAGGGATGAAGAAGCTCGAAAAAAAATGCTTGATAGTTTGAGGAAAAGCAAATAGTATCGCCACGTCCCCTAAAGGGGGAATAATCATTTCGTTCAATTAGTGAAAAAATATTCAATGTTTCAGAGCGTATTCAGTATCTATATCATCCCCTCATCCGCAAAACTATAATACCCTTCCTCGCTTACTATAATGTGATCAATGACCTTTATGTCGAAATAAGAAGCTGCTCCCTTTATTTTTTTAGTTATTTCCTCATCTGCAAAACTAGGCCTTAAATTACCGGAGGGATGATTATGGCATAGCACTACTGAAGTCGCATCAACTTCCAAAGCTTTTTTTAAAATAATCCTTGGGTCTGCTACTGTGCCTGTAAGGCCTCCTTTGCTGATGATCTCAAAATGATTGATCTTATTGGCACGGTTCAAAAAAACAACAGCAAACACTTCATAAGGGTGATCTTTTAAAACCACGCGAAGGTATTCAGCGATCTCCCTGCCTGACCTTACTACTCGTTTATCTAAAATAGCAGCGGCTTGTTTACGTTTCCCCAATTCAAGTGCTGCACTGATGGCAATGGCTTTGGCGATACCTATACCTTTGATCTCCTGCAATTCTTTCAGTGTAAGCTTCCCCAGTTCATTGAGGTTATCCTTGCCCAGTTTCAATATCTCTTTGGCCAATTCAAGCGCGCTTTTTTCCTTACTTCCATTATTGATCAAAATGGCAATTAATTCAGAATTACTGAGTGCTGTTGCCCCCTTGTTCAGCATTTTTTCCCTTGGCCGGTCATCCACAGCCCAGTTTTTGATAGATGTGGAAGGCTTGTTGACATTTTTCATGATATCAAATTTAATTCATCTAAACTAAATGATACTTTCGCAACATATTATTTCTCACCCACTTCAACTTTATGTACATGGAATCAAATGCAAAGATCTTTTCCGGAACGGGATCCCAATACCTTGCAGAGAAGATCGCTAAAAAATTCGGTGAACCATTGGGTAAGGTCAATATCCAGCGTTTCAGTGACGGAGAAATTTATGTTGAATTTCAGGAGAGCATCAGGGGGCGTTTTGTTTTTTTGATACAGAGTACCTATTCGCCTGCCGATAACCTGATGGAATTATTATTAATGATCGATGCAGCTAAAAGAGCATCAGCATATAAGGTAATTGCCGTTATCCCTTATTATGGTTTTGCGAGGCAGGATAGAAAAGATAGGCCAAGGGTGGCCATCGGATCAAAATTAGTGGCGAATATGCTTACTGCCGCCGGTGCCGACAGGGTAATAACCATGGACCTTCATGCACCACAGATACAAGGCTATTTTGATATACCTGTTGATCACCTGGATTCCTCGGCAGTGTTCATTCCATATATAGAGAATTTAAAACTGGAAAACCTCACTTTTGCAGCACCTGATGTTGGAAGCGCTAACCGTATCCGTGAGATTGCCACTTATTTTGAGTGCGAAATGGTGATTTGCGATAAGCACCGTAAACGGGCCAATGAGATCGCCAGCATGGTAGTGATAGGAGATGTAACAAACAGGGATGTGGTATTGCTTGACGACATCTGTGATACCGGGGGTACCCTGGTTAAAAGTGCTGCATTAATGAAGGAGAATGGTGCCAGGAGCGTAAGGGCCCTATGCACACACCCGGTTTTGAGCGGCAATGCCTATAGTAATATAGAGAACAGCGTACTGGAGGAATTGGTTGTTTGTGATACCATTCCGCTGAGAGGCGAATGTAGCAAGATCAAGGTCATTTCAACGGATGAATTATTTGCGGTAACCATACGTAATGCCTTTGAAAATAAGAGCATTAACAGCCTTTTTATGAGAAGTAGGATGGCGAATAAGAAATGATCGATAATTGGCAATATGCAATAGGCAACTGGCAAAACAGTCTGCTGATATTTAATACTCTTTTATTGCTCATTGCCTATTGCTTATTAGAGCATTTTCGTTACCTTTGCGCCTCATAAAAAATCATTAAAAAATGAAATCAATTACAATCGAAGGACAACTGAGGACCGAAAGCGGAAAAAAAGCCACCCGCCATCTTCGCTCTCAGCAACTGGTGCCAGGTGTAATTTATGGTGGTGCAAATGAGATCAATTTCTCAGCTCCTGCAGCTGCTTTTAAAGACATCGTTTATACGGCCGACTTTATGTTGACAGACGTTAAGATCGATGGTAAGACCTACCGTTGTATTTTAAAAGACCTGCAATTTAACAAGGTTACGGACCTGCTCATCCATGTCGACTTTTTAGAACTGGTTGAAGACAAAAAAGTGGTCGCTACTTTACCATTGAAATTCGTTGGGGTACCTGCGGGTGTTAAAGCCGGGGGTAAATTAGTTACAAAGATGAAATCATTAAAAGTTAAGGCATTTCCGAAGTATCTGAGAGAGCATATTGACGTAGATATCAATAAGCTTGAATTAAATGAGAATGTAAGGGTAGAGGATGTAAAGCTGGAAAATATGGAGGTGTTGAATTCTCCCCGTATTCCTATTGCATCTGTTACGCTGACCCGCCAGTTGAAACAGGAAGAAGCCACTACAGCTCCTAAAGCTGCCGCTACTCCTGCCGCCGGTGCTGTTACTCCGGCTGCTGCCGCTGCTCCTGCCGCAAAAAAATAAACGTGCAATTACTTTAATATGGTGCCTTCCCGTCTGGGAAGGCATTTTTTAGTATTAGACCCTCAACCATCAAACTTTAATTACCTTTGCCAACTTAAACGATAACTCATGGGAATGGATAGAAATACGGTCATTGGTTTTGTATTGATCGGGGCGTTGCTGATAGGTATGTTTTATATTAACAGTAAAAGTAACCAGGCTTATCTTGCAGAAAAGAAAAGGGTAGAAGACTCCATCGCTGCAACCAGACCTAAAGTAGATCCTGCACTTGCAAGGCTCGATTCTCTGAGAGCAGATTCTATACGTAAAACGAATGCTCAACTTCCTCCGTCCATATTTAAGGTTGCTACTTCAGATAAAGAAGAATTGACAGTGTTGGAGAACGAGGTTTTAAAAATCACTTTCACCAATAAAGGTGCACAACCCAAAGAAGTTGAATTAAAACAGTTTAAGACATTTGACGGCAAACCACTTCTTTTACAAACAGGGAGTTTTAATAAAATATCTTATGCCATCAATGCTGCCGGAAAGCCGGTGCAAACGGCTGACATCCCATTTGTAACGGGAGAGAAGAAAGTAAATGCAGACAGATCGCAATCCATTTCTTATGTTTTAAAAGATAGCAGCGGAGATGAGGTTACCCACCAGTATATCCTGAGGCCGGATGACTATATGGTTGACTTTAATATTTCCATGAATGGAGCCGATAAACTGGTAAGTCAGAATACCATCAATTTATTATGGCAAACAGAAGCAAGACAGGTAGAGAAGACGATCACTTACGAAAAACAACAAACGCATATCTGTTATTATTACAATGATAAATATGATTTTTACCAGCTTGGGAAAAGCGGCAGCGAAAAATTTGAAAAACCTGTTGACTGGCTGGCCATCAATCCACAATTCTTTGTAACAACACTGATCAATAAACAGAAATTCCAGAGTGCAGAGGTGAACTGGGTTTCACCGGATGATT
>JANYIM010000043.1 GCA_025362055.1 Bacteroidota bacterium | reverse complement strand
TATTTTACCCATATCAGTCACCAGTTAGGGAAACACCAGGAAGTCAGTGACGCATTGCCTGCTGGTATATACCTTGGTTATGATAAGCTTGAACTTTTTCTTTCTTGATATATTCAACTACTCATCCATAAAATTTACTGTAACTGGTCACAGCTTTTTTAAGGTATTGCGTTAAATTGCTTTCAGGCTTTTATTAAGCGTTAATCCCTCCTGAACTTTCCTTTAAAACACGGTAATATGAAATGGCAATGATCACTACTTTTCAGGATAACCGATTACATGCTGGAAAAAATTATAAAAGATTATTTGACTTTTAGCAGGAAAGAACGAACAGGCGTATTGTTGTTGGTAACACTCCTGACAATTACATTACTTCTTCCTTATTTTTTTAAATTTTGTCAAAGCCGGTTCCCAGCTTTGCCTGATCTTTTTTTCGGGCACCCCTTTTTTTATTTGCTGAACCAATACGTCATTGCCGGCAAGCTTATTGATGAAATTAGTCCTTAAAAAGAAAGAGTCTTTTCCGGGAAATAATTTGTAGGCATCGATAAAATATTTCAACTGAATTTTATTATCGAGTTTTTTTAATATTTCTTCACTGGTGCCACTCAAATCCCACCCAAAACATTTTAACCCGAAGCATTTACTGTTTTTGGCACCTGCATTGGGTGCCGGGGTAAAACTAAACAAGTTTTTTGGTAATGACGGGTGGCCAAATATTTGAAACGGCTTATCTGTGCCCCGCCCTTCACTCATTACCGTGCCTTCAAAAAAACAAGTTGAGGGATAGAGGTAGATGCTCTGCATTTCTTTTAAGTTGGGAGAGGGGTTCACCGGAAGGATGTACTTACTGTTATGGTCGTAATTCCTGCACTTGATAACCAGTACATGAAAAGGCGTGTCGGCTGTAGGGTTAGTGGTAACATTATATGCATT
Source organism: Bacteroidota bacterium (assembly GCA_025362055.1). Taxonomy (GTDB): domain Bacteria; phylum Bacteroidota; class Bacteroidia; order Chitinophagales; family Chitinophagaceae; genus Ferruginibacter. The sequence goes on along the minus strand of JANYIM010000043.1, from coordinate 8,743 downwards.
GATTGCATTCGCTTCCGGAGATAACCAGTTTTCGCCTGCTAACATTAATGCATATTCGCCAATGGTCATGCCATAAACGATGGGAATGGGCTGCATGCCAACAAAGCTTTTAAATTTTGTATCCAGTACCGGGCCATCAACATAAAATCCATTTGGATTGGGGCGGTCCAGTATCAATAATGGCTTATGATTCTCAAGTGCTGCTTCCAGGAAATATTGTAAGGAAGATATATAAGTATAAAACCGCACCCCTACATCCTGGATGTCAAAGATCAACACATCCACGCCTTGCAGGTCTTCTTTGGTTGGTTTTTTATGTTCACCATATAAACTCACGACTGGCAACCCCGTTTTCTTATCAAGGGCATCATTCACCTGCTCTCCTGCATCTGCATCTCCCCTGAAGCCGTGCTCCGGCCCAAATATCTTCACTACTTTAATGCCACTCTTCAATAAGGTATCTACTAAATGGGTATTGCCTACCATACTGGTTTGGTTGGCAAAAACCGCTACAGACCTGCCTTTTAGCAGGGGAAGGTACACTTCCATGCGGGCGGCGCCGGTAATGATCGCTTTATTGTTGTATTGTTCAATTACTGATTGGGCAGCAACCGTATAACAATTAAACAATATAACAAGTGAACCATATAACCATTTCTTCATTCCTCAAATTTCACTAAAACTTTTCATTTCAAATTAATATTATATGGTAATTTGCAGCCGCTTTAGCGAATCATATCTTTTATTCTTCTCTTTTATTTGTTGAATATAATTGAAAGGATAGAAGAACCCTGCTAAGGCGGGGAGGATGTTGATGAAAGATCCATCAGCTGGTAACAAAATATTTCATAAAAAAATCAAACAATGCAAAAAGTACAAAATGGCGATGTGGTTCGTGTTCATTATACCGGTAAACTGGTAAATGGCGAACAATTTGATTCTTCTGTTGGTAGAGAGCCTCTTGAATTTACAGTAGGTGCCGGGCAAATGATCAAAGGTTTTGACGTGGCTATGCCGGGTATGGAAGTTGGCGAAAAGAAAATCGTCAATATCGCTGCGGAAGATGCTTATGGCGAAAAGAGCGAAGACGCGATCATTGAATTTCCAAAAGAGAATGTGCCTGCAGATATGAAACTGGAAGCAGGGATGCCTTTAACTTTAAGTAACCAGCAGGGACAACCTGTTCCTGTAATTGTAGTGGAAGTAAAAGATGATGTGATCATTTTGGATGCCAATCATTTTTTAGCAGGACAGGAATTGGTATTTGATATTGAGCTGGTGGAGATAGTTTAGTAACCTGCATTTTTACTTCCTTATTTATTTTTATGATAAACATTAGCCCCGACAACATTGCCGACCGTTTCATGCGCTATGTACAAATAGATACGCAAAGCGACCCCACCAGTAGTGCACACCCCACATCAGAAAAACAAAAGGACCTTAGTAAATTATTGTGTAAAGAATTACTTGGCATGGGGATCCTGGATGCAACAACAGATGAATTTGGTTATGTGTATGCAACGATCCCGTCCAATAGTGATAAAGAAAATATCCCTGTAATTTGTTTTTGCTCACACGTTGATACGGCACCGGATTGCAGTGGCACCAATGTAAAGCCTATCCATCACCGTTATTATGACGGCAAGGATATTATTTTGCCGGATGACGATGCGCAGGTTTTGAAAATGAGCAATTCCCCTTATTTAAAAGAACACCTTAACAGCGGAGTAATCACAGCCAGTGGCTTAACATTGTTGGGCGCAGATGATAAAAGCGGTGTTGCTGCCATCATGGAAGCGGCTTTGTTTTTTATACAGAACCCCGCTGTAAAACATGGCACTATAAAAATATTATTTACTCCTGATGAAGAAGTTGGACAAGGCACGGCAAAAGTGGACATGAAAAAACTGGGTGCCAACTTTGGTTATACTTTGGATGGTGGCGAGGCCGGAAGCCTGGAGGATGAAACCTTCAGTGCAGATGGCACCGTGATCACCGTACATGGTGTGATCGTTCACCCGGGTTATGCAAAAGATAAACTGGTGAATGCTTTGAAAGTTGCGGGCGCTGTATTGGATGCGCTTCCTGCAAATGAATGGAGTCCCGAGACCACCGAAGGCAAACAGGGATTCGTGCATCCCACGGCCGTAAATGGCATTGCGGAAAAAGCCACGATACAATTCATTGTGAGGGATTTTACGCTGGCAGGATTACAACAGCATCATGAACGTTTAAAAAAGATCGGAGAAGATACCGTTACAAAATTTCCAGGTGCAACAATGGAATACACAGTGGTGGAGCAATACCGTAATATGAAGGAAGTGCTGGATAAATGCCCGCAGGTTGTAACTTATGCAGGGGATGCTATAAATCGTGCAGGCCTTACCGTTAAAATGGAAAGCATCCGTGGAGGTACCGATGGCAGCCGCTTTAGTTATATTGGCATGCCTTGCCCCAATATTTTTACCGGCATGCAAAATATTCACAGCAAACTGGAATGGATAGGAACCAGGGATATGGCGAAGGCGGCGGAGACCATTGTGCATTTGGGCATGATATGGGAGGAGAAATCCTGACCTGCACTGAATGAAATAGGATTATTAAAGTGTAGTTTGGAAATTTTGAATGCAGCCGGGAAATGACTAACGTAATGCTCACCAATGCTACACTGTACAAGAGTGCGACGCCTGTGAAGCTGAGCAAAGATTTTCGGCCGGCTACCTGAAAAATTATCTACCTTCAACACAAATTTTACAACTATGGATCAATTAAAAGAATACTGGTGGGTCATACTCATTGCATTGGCCTTCCTGGGATGTTTTGTAACCATTAACCAGGGATTTATTGGCGTGGTTACCATGTTTGGCAAATTCCGGCGTATACTGCGGCCGGGATTGAATTTTAAACTGCCCTTCCTGGAGCAGATATACAAAAAAATAAGTATCCAGAACCGTTCGGTGGAGTTGGAGTTCCAGGCCGTAACGGTTGACCAGGCGAATGTTTATTTTAAATCCATGTTATTATACTCGGTAATAAATGTGGATGAAGAAACGATCAAGAATGTTGCATTCAAATTCATCAGCGATAAAGACCTGATGCAAGCCCTGATACGTACCGTGGAGGGAAGTATCCGTGCTTTTGTTGCCACAAAGAAACAGGCGGAGGTATTGAATGTGCGCCGCGATATTGTAGAAAATGTTAAAGAACAGGTGGATGTGGCATTGGAAGGATGGGGTTATCATTTGCAGGACCTGCAGATCAATGACATCACTTTTGATGAGGCCATTATTACCAGCATGAGTAAAGTTGTTGCCAGCAATAACTTAAAAGCTGCAGCGGAAAATGAAGGGCAGGCATTATTAATTACCAAGACAAAGGCCGCAGAAGCAGAAGGTAATGCCATTAAAATTGCTGCTGAGGCAGAAAGACAGGCGGCACAGTTACGTGGACAGGGTGTGGCGTTGTTCCGGGAAGAAGTTGCCAAAGGTATGAGCCAGGCTGCTGAGCAAATGAAGCAGGCCAACCTGGATACCAATGTGATTTTATTCAGCATGTGGACAGAAGCCATTAAGAATTTTGCAGAGTATGGAAAAGGCAATGTCATTTTCCTGGATGGCAGCAGCGAAGGCATGGAAAAGACGATGCGCCAGATAATGGCCATGCAACAGATGGATGGGAAGAAATGATAAAACGTTAAAATGATTTTAATAAAAAAATGGCCCTGCTTGCGGGGCCATTTTTTATTTTGAAAAGGAACATTAACATTTTCTTATGCAGCAAAAACGGAATTGTTTCGTTTCCCGGATGGTCAAAAAAATATTTGGCACAATTATAGAAAGGAATAAATCATAACACTTAAAACCAGTAATACATGTTTGATATTCTATTACAACTCGACAGCGCACACGTTGCTACCGCAACTACCGCAGGCACCGAATCCCTGTTTTCTATTTTAGTAAAAGGCGGTGTACTGATGATCCCATTGGCATTATTCATGGCATTGTCCATTTTCTTCTTTATTGAAAGGCTGATCGCCATTCGTAAAGCAAGTAAGATCGATGACAATTTCATGAGCATTATCAAGGATCATATTATTTCAGGAAATGTTACTGCAGCAAGAAGCCTCGCGAAGAACACCCAGAACCCAGTAGCAAGGATGATCGATAAGGGCATCCAGCGAATTGGTAAACCCATTGATGCCATTGAAAAGAATATGGATAACGTGGGCAAACTGGAGATCTATAAAATGGAAAAGAATCTTTCCGTGCTTTCCGTCATTGCACGTATCGCTCCTTTGTTTGGTTTTGTGGGAACCATCATCGGACTGGTAATGTTGCTGCGGGAGTTTGCGGCGGCTTCTAATCCTTCCATCACCGATATCGCCGATGCGATGTATGTGAAGATGATCACTTCTGCAACAGGTTTGATCATTGGTATCATTTCGTTCCTGGGTTACAGTTACCTGAATACCCAGATAGATAAAACGGTGAACAAGATGGAATCTGCCAGTGCCGACTTCATTGATATTTTACAGGAACCAACCAGGTAATAACAAGATAAAACAGACATCATGAGCTTACGTAAACGTTTAAGGGATAATCATAGTGAAGTGGATGCAGGTCCGCTGAATGACGTTCTTTTTATTTTGCTGATGTTCTTCTTACTGGTATCCACACTGGCCAATCCAAATGTGGTAAAGGTTTCCAACCCTAAAGGGAAAAGTGATACCAAGGTCAGCCAGAATATCGTGGTTACGGTAACCAAAGAACAAAAAGTATATATGGGCACGCAACTGATCAATATAGATTACATTGATTCCCTGCTAAAAAAACAAGTTGAACTGAATAAAAGGTTTGTTGACACACCAACCGTGGTTTTGAATGTAGATACTTCGGCTTATTATGGTGCAGCATTCAAGATCATGGAAGCAGCAAAAAAAGCAAAGGCAAAGTTGGCGGCAAATATCAAGTAGCAACAACGAGCATCCGTTCTTTGCCAAAGAGGTCCTTTTTTATTTCGGCATAGGCGTAATCTTTGCTGAATAATGCTTTCACTTCTTTTGCATGGTCTTCGTGTGTTTCCAGGTAAATTTTCCCTTTGGTGTGAAGATGTGACCGTGCGAATGATGCGATCTTCCTGTAAAAGAGCAATGGGTCTTTAGCAGGTACAAATAAAGCGGTATGTGGTTCGTGATCTGCCACGTTCTTAGCTAGTTTCTCTTTTTCATTTTCCGGAATATAGGGCGGATTGCTGATGATGATATGATATCGGGGCAATGCCCCCCATTTTTTTTCGTCCAAAAAATCCAGGTGCAGAAGATCGATCAAAACATTATAACGGGCTGCATTTTCTTTAGCGACCGCCAATGCCATTTCACTTACATCCACTGCGCTCACAATTGCAGCCGGCAGGTTTTTCTTTAGTGCAATGGCAATACAGCCGCTCCCTGTTCCGATATCCAATACCAGCGGATCAATAATTTGCGTGCTTCTATCGGCGATCACCATTTCAACCAATTCTTCTGTCTCGGGCCTTGGTATCAGCACGGCTTCATTTACTTTTAATTTTAAATGATAAAACCAGGCCTCCCCTAAAACATATTGCACGGGTTTATGTTGTAGCAATTGCGAAAAAATATTGCTTAATTGTTCAATAGTTTTATTGTGTAACTGACGGGAAGGGTCTTTAACGAGGTCGGATCGTTTTACAGCAGCAATACTTTCAAATACCCAATCCATAATTACGGTAGCCTCGCTCAAAGGATAGATGCCTTGTAATTGCAGTAAATAATTCCGGTATAGTTCTTTTATTGCCATCAAAGCAAACATAGTTTATTTTTTGATGCGTATTTTTGTCCCTTGCAGGATCATGGACCATATATGCAACGATGCCTTGACCTGGCTTTGGAAGGGGCCGGGCAGGTGGCCCCCAACCCAATGGTAGGCGCAGTGTTGGTGCATGCCGATACCATAATTGGGGAAGGGTATCACCGGCAATATGGCGGCCCTCATGCCGAAGTGAATTGTATCAACAGCGTATCAGCAGCGAATGCACCGCTTATTCCAAAAAGCACCTTGTATGTTTCTTTAGAACCTTGTGCACATATTGGTAAAACCCCTCCCTGTACTGACCTGATCATTGAAAAAAAAATACCGAAAGTGGTGATCGGCTGCAAAGATATAATCAGTAAAGTGAATGGTAAGGGGATCGAAAAATTAAAAGCCGCCGGAGTAAAAGTGATCGTGGCGGTGATGGAAAAAGAAGCAACAGTAACCAATAAACGCTTTTTTATATTTCACCGGCTGCATCGCCCCTATATTATTTTAAAATGGGCGCAAACCAATGATGGAAAAATTGGAACCCAATCCAAACTTACTACGAAAGGCGAGGCTTCTGAAGATATCAAAGCTTCAAGATCGATCATCAGTAATGAATTCACTGACCGGTTGGTGCATAAATGGAGAAGTGAGGAAGCGGCAATTATGGTGGGTACAAACACTGCTTTGCAGGATGATCCCGCATTAACAACAAGGCTTTGGCCGGGTAAAGATCCGGTGCGTGTGGTAATCGATATGGATCTTAAACTACCCTTGTCATTAAAATTATTTGACAGAAGTACAAGATCAATTGTATTTAACCTGCAGAAACAGGAAGAGATAGGGAATATCGCTTATTATAAGATCGATAGAAATGAACAGATGCTTCAACAAATCCTGGATACCTTATATAAATTAGAAGTACAAAGTATGATAGTTGAAGGCGGCGCAAAATTATTGCAATCTTTTATTGATGCGGGTTTATGGGATGAAGCGAGGGTAATAAGCAATCGGCAATTAGAAATGGGCAATGGAGTAAATGCACCAGTGCTATCAAAAAACAACTTAGTGCATACCGAGCAAATACAAACGGATATTATCCATATTTATCTTCCAACACCCTGACAGACTTGGCTACAACAAACGATCAAACAACTTATTCTACTATTTCCCAGCCATCAGTTGCTGAGTTCAAAGACAGGGGCAGTAAATTTATTGCCTATGCTTACCCCATTGAGACGGCTGCTGATTTTAAAAAACTGCTGCAACAATTAAAAAAAGAACATCCCAGGGCGGCGCATCATTGTTTTGCGTACCGGTTGGGGACAGACGAAAATAATTTCAGGGTAAGTGATGATGGAGAACCTTCGGGCACGGCCGGCCGGCCAATCCTTGGCCAGATCGACAGCCGGGAACTGACCAATGTGCTGGTAATTGTAGTACGGTATTTTGGCGGCACACTACTGGGTGTTCCGGGGTTGATCAACGCTTATAAAACAGCTACCAGCATGGCATTGCAGGTAGTGGCATTGGTTAAAAAACAGGTAGAAGTGAGGTATAGCATCGCATTTGATTATACGCAGATGAACGAAGTGATGCGGATATTAAAATTGTATCACTGTACCATCGAAAGCCAGGAGATGCAATTGTTCTGCAATATTACTGCGGGCATACCTAAAAATCGTTTGCAGGAAGTATTGTATGGATTGAAGGAGTTGCAGCAGGTGGAAACAGAAAAATGTAAGGAATAATCTGTAATTTCCTGTAAAATAGCAAGAATGGCAAGCGGGAAAAAATACAGGACCTTCTGGAGTTTTTATCAATACTATCTTACGGAGCATGGAGATGTTAAGAACCGTACTCTTCATTTCATAGGTACCGGGCTTGTAATTGCATGCCTTATTACAGGGATAATACTTCGTAACTGGTGGCTTATTGCTGTGATACCTTTTTGTGGATACGGGTTTGCATGGGTGGGCCATTTTTTTATTGAAAAGAATAAACCTGCCACATTCACTTATCCCTTGTATAGTTTGGGTAGTGATTTTGTGATGTTCTGGCATATCATTACCGGGCAACTCCCCAAAAAACTGGAAGAAGCCAAAAAGGCCATCAATAATAATAATGTGTAGATGAATATTGAAACATTGCGTGAATATGTATTGCAAAAACCTTCGGTAACAGAAGGTTTCCCTTTTGGAGAAGATACCCTGGTGTTTAAAGTAAATGGCAAAGTATTTTTATTAACCGCACTTGATGAGGCACCATTGCGATTCAATGTAAAGTGCGATCCCGATAAAGCGATTGAATTGCGGGATGAGTATCCTGATACAGTGTTACCCGGTTACCACATGAATAAAAAACACTGGAATACCGTTATTGTTGACGCAAAGCTTTCCAATAAGCAATTGCTGGAAATGGTGGATGATTCGTATAAGCTGGTAGGGAAGATCAAGACCTGATCACTTCCCCGCATATTTCCAATTCCTGCTCTTCCCTTCTGCCAGCCATTCCAATGCTGTGGCCATGCGGCTATTTCTCGTCTCTTCCGTTTTTGCTCCGGTGATCCATTCCAGGTATTCTTTTTTATGGGAGTAAGCAAACTTTTCAAATGTTGCTGCTGCTTTTTTATTCTTGCTCAGTGTCTTTACAAAATATTCGGGTACTACTAATTCCTTTTTTTCTGTTGATTTTGGTTTAGCGGGTAATTTTATACCCAGTTCATTCAGCTTCATGGCTTCTTTGATCCAGGCGATCATTTTTTTATCGGAAGGGAGGCCTTTTAAGGATGTAAGCCTTCCCAAATGCCCCATCGCAACTTCCGACCTTGCATTTTCAATTAATACCGGGTCTTTCATCAATGCAGCTTTCCAAAAACCAAATGCCATATGTTGTTTAAAGGCAGCCATGCTGCACATCATCTCACC
>JANYIM010000114.1 GCA_025362055.1 Bacteroidota bacterium | reverse complement strand
TATGGTAAGCGCTTTGGAATTGTACTTGTCCTCCCTTAAAAAGAAATAGTATTTCGATTGAACTTGCTAAAATGGAACGTGAAATAATTCATGTGCCTGATTTAGCAGGCTGAATTTTATTTTTTAGTTCAACATTTTTTCTTTTATAATAATGTCACATCCTTTCACCAACAGGCTAATTAATGAAAGCAGCCCTTACCTGTTGCAGCATGCGCATAACCCAGTGGATTGGTACCCATGGGGAGAAGCCGCTTTAGCCGAAGCAAGATCAGCCAATAAGATAATGCTGGTAAGCATTGGTTATTCCGCCTGTCACTGGTGCCATGTAATGGAAAAGGAAAGTTTTGAAAACGAGGACGTGGCCAACTTAATGAATGAAAATTTCATCAATATAAAGATCGATCGGGAAGAGCGGCCAGACCTGGATCATATTTACATGGATGCTGTACAGGCAATGACAGGAAGTGGCGGCTGGCCATTGAATGTTTTTCTTACACCTGATGCCAAACCATTTTTTGGAGGAACTTATTTTCCACGGGTTAAAGCATACAATCGTTCCTCCTGGACCGAAGTATTAAAAAATATACAGGCTGCATGGAAAACGAAAGGGAAAGAGATACAAACACAGGCAACAACTTTAACGGAACACCTGCAACGGTCCAATGATTTTGGACACTTAAATAAAGCCACCGATGGGGGTACTTCAGCAGAACTCTTTACAAAGGAGCATAGTGATATCATTTTTCAGAACATTATGAAATCGGCTGATAAGGAATGGGGCGGATTTGGCAACGCACCTAAGTTCCCCCAGACTTTCACCATTCAATACTTGTTACAATATCATCACTATACCGGCAATAAGGAAGCCCTGTTACAGGCTACACTTTCGATCGATAAAATGTTGGAGGGGGGTATTTATGATCACGTTGGGGGCGGATTGGCAAGATATAGTACAGACAGGGAATGGCTGGCTCCTCACTTCGAAAAAATGCTATACGATAATGCACTATTTGTAAATATTCTCTGTGATGCATTCCAACTCACGCAAGACAGGAATTATGAACGGGCCATTCGTAAAACGATCGGCTTTGTTGAAAGAGAGTTGATGAATAACGAAGGTGGTTTTTATGCAGCATTGGATGCCGATAGTGAAGGAGAGGAGGGAAAATATTATGTATGGCAGAAAAAAGAGATCGATGAATTGCTGGGCGATGATGCCATAATATTCTGCGAATTCTTTGATATAAGCCTTAATGGTAATTGGTTCGAAGGGATTCAACATAGCGATTCATCAAACACCCCGGGAGAAGGTAAAAATATTCTTCGCATTTTAAAGAAAGCAGCATTGTTTTCAGCCGGTAAGGGAATAAGCACTGAAGGCCTTAATGCAAAAATAGATAGCTGCCTGGAGACACTTCGCCTGGAAAGGAACAAAAGGATCCGTCCCTTATTAGATGATAAAATTTTGTTAAATTGGAATGCTTTAATGATCACTGCCCTGTGTAAGGCCGCAGCCGCATTAAATGACAAAAGATTTGGGGCACTTGCTGAAAAGAGTTTTGCATTTATTTCAGAAAAATTTGAGGTGGATAAAGAAGGGGTTGCGATGAAGCATACCTGGAAAAATAATATTGCAAAATACCCTGCTTTTCTGGATGATATTGCCTGTCTTGTACAGTCTTGCATTTATCTACAGGAATTGACATCTAACAGTACCTACCTGTTAACTGCAAAACGCCTATCAGACCATATTATATCGCATTTCGGAGATGAGGAAACAGGTTTTTTTTTCTTCACCGGTAAAACACAAAAAGATGTGATCATCCGCAAAAAAGAAGTGTATGATGGTGCGGTGCCTTCGGGTAACAGTATCATGGTCGAAAACCTGTTTTATTTGTCGGTAATTTTTGATGAACCAGCCTGGAAAAATCAGGCGCAAAAAATTACCGGTAAACTACTTACTGCTGTGGTGCGATACCCAACTTCATTTGCAATTTGGGCATCTGTGTTATTGCGGCAGTTGTATGGGGTAAATGAGATTGTGGTAAGTGGCCCCGGGTATAGCAGCATCAGGGATGAGTTATTGCAACAATACCTGCCTGCTAAAATAGTGCAATGTAGCGCATTGGAGAACAATGGATTCCCTTTACTGGCGGGCAAAAGCCATGGATCTGAAACGATGATTTACCTGTGTAAAAACTATGCCTGTATGGCCCCGGTAAACTCCCTGGAAAACCTGTTTTTGTTAATGGAAAAAGCCAGTTGAAAACAAGCGAAACAGCACAATATTTATGATTTTCCGGCGTTTAGAGATTTCAAGCCAATAATTTGTGAAAAAAATTAATTACAGAATCAACCGTAAAATGATGATAATTCAAAATAATCATTACATTTGCCCATTACCTTCAAAGTTAAAAAAAATGATGAACAGGTTGTTCTACTTCATAGCCCTGGTAGCTATGGTATCAATATCCAGCAGCTGTAAAATGCTCGGTGGTAAAAACAAATCGGGCGGATCACTTCCAAACGATGGGCAATTACATGGTGTTGCTCCTGCCTCAAGGTGGAATTTAACAAAGCCCCTGGGAATGGTATATGTTCCGCCTGGAACATTTCACATGGGTTCCAGTGATGAAGACCTTAGCTATTCTTTTACAGCCCGTAACAAACAGGTTTCTATCAATGGATTTTGGATGGATAAGACAGAGATTACCAACAACGACTATCGTCAGTTCACCAACTGGGTACGTGATTCTATCGCTGCAAAATTAATGGGCTATGTAAAAGCGGCTTCTGACGGTAATGAATATATTGATTGGAAAAAAGCAAAGGCCATCAAATGGAACGATAAGACCACAATGGAAAAGATCGATGCCATTATTGTTACACCGGATAATAGAATAAATAATAAAAAAGAACTGGATGCTACTAAAATAGTATACCATTCTGAAACATTTGATTATAAAGCAGCAGCACAAAATCGCGATGCTACTATTCCACGCTCTAAGTTTATCATAAAAAGAGATATCCCTGCATTTCCTGATACACTTTGTTGGGTAAGGGATTTCGCTTATTCTTATAATGAGCCCATGTCTCGCAGGTATTACAATCATCCTGCTTTCGGTAATTATCCAGTAGTAGGTGTTAACTGGAAACAGGCAACTGCCTTTTGTGAATGGAGAACACATTTATTGAATTCTTTTCTCGAATCAAAGAAAAAATCTCCTGAATCAGATTTCAGGTTACCAACAGAAGCTGAATGGGAATATGCAGCCCGTGGAGGACGCTCACAATCTGATTATCCATGGGGTGGATATTATCTCAGGAATAAAAAGGGATGTTTACTGGCCAACTTCAAACCTGGCCGCGGAAACTATCCCGAAGATGGTGGATTATATACTGTAAGAGCAGATGCTTACTGGCCAAATGATTTTGGTATATATAATATGGCTGGTAATGTTGCTGAATGGACCTCTTCTTTATATTATGAAGGAGCTTATAATTTCCAACATGATATGAATCCGGATATTCGTTATAATGCCACTGAATCTGATAAGCCCCGTGATAAACGTAAAGTAGTTCGAGGCGGATCCTGGAAGGACGTTGGATATTACCTCCGTTGTGGAACTAGGGCTTATGAATATCAGGACACTGCAAAATCCTATATAGGTTTTCGTTGTGTAGTTGACTTACCTCCGGCATCTAAAAAACGTGGTAAATAATCGTTCCCAAAACTAAAGAATTATTAAACGTGCCTGCGATGATGTATGCGGCACTACAAAACATTTGTGCTATTAAACTTTCACATAACCAGTTAAAACTTTAAATTTTTAAATCATGCCTCACAACAAAAGAACCTTCTTAACCCTAATTGATGTATTGGTAAGTGCTGGAGCTGCGGTAATCATTTTTGCAGCATGGGCAAAACTTACTCACCAGTCTTATGCAGACCTTATGCTGACCGTAGGTATGTGGACAGAGACCGGTATCTTTTTAGTTTATGCCCTTATAGAGTGGATCAAGCCTAAGCATCATGAAGAAGATGATGAACCAGGTGATGTAGCAATTGAGAACCCTTCATTGGTATCTATGGATAAAATGTTGCAGGACGCTGATATTACACCGGCTAATCTTAAAAAACTTGGCGAAGGATTCCAGAAATTACATGGCACTGTTGGTAATATGCATGAGATCGGTGACGTAGTAAAAAACACCGGTGATTTTAGTAACAAAACAAAAGAGGCTACAACTGCTTTGGGCAGCATGACAACAGCTTTTGCAAGTAGTGCGGCTACAATGAGTAGTTTCAGCAGTGCTGCAGAAAGTGCAAAAGGATTTCATGAGCAGGTTCAGGTATTAACAAAGAACCTGGGTTCATTGAATACCATTTATGAGTTGGAATTAAAAGAAAGCAACAACCATCTTAAATCACTGAATACTTTCTACGGTAAATTAGCTGAAGCCAGTCAAACTATGATGGGTACAGTTGAAGATGCTGGTAAAGCAAAAGAGCAGATCAGTGTTTTAGCAAATAACCTTGGCAAACTGAACGCAGTATATGGTAATATGCTGAGTGCAATGCAGGGACGTTAATACAGTTTTGGGTTTTCGGTTTAGAGTTTTGGGTTGGGCTCGTTCTCACACCGAACACAAAACAGGAAACACAAAACAGGAAACTAACTAAAATCTTAACAATCGTAAATCTAAAATATTATGGCTTTACCTAGAGAGCCCCGGCAGAAGATGATCAACATCATGTACTTGGTGTTGACAGCTATCTTGGCGCTGAACGTGTCAGCCGAGATATTAGAAGCCTTTAAAACGGTGGATAAAAGTTTGCAGAATTCAAGTGCGAACCTTACAAATGCTAATACTACTTTGTATGAATCACTTGCAAAGGAAAAAACAGAAGATAAATATAAGGACCAGGCAAATATCTGGCAGCCCAAGGCTGAACAGGCAAAAGCGCTTTCAGCTGACATCGTTGCTTATATTGATGGCCTAAAAACAACCTTAAAAACAAACGCCGACCTGGTTATTAAACCCGACGGAACACAAAGTTTTAAGGAAGATAATTTGGAAGCATCTACCCGCCTTTTTGAAAAAAATAAAAAAGGTGATGAATTGAAAGCGAAGCTAGATCAGTATAAGGCTGATATGCTTAAAATAGATACTTCATTTGCGGAAAAATTCGGAGGTAATTTCCCTGTTAATACAGACCCTATTACAACTAAAACGGGCGTAAAAGATTTTACACAGGGTTATTTTCATATGACACCAACTGTAGCGGCACTTACAATGCTCAGTAAATTTCAAAATAATGTAAAAAATGCGGAGAACCTGATCGTAAGTTATTGTCAAAGTAAAATTGGTTCAGTAGAATATGTATACAATCAATTTAAACCCATCATTGGTACCAGTTCTACCTACCTGATGCCAGGTGAGGAAATGACGGTTACAGCCGGGATAGGCTCTTTCAGTAGTGCAGCTAACCCTACCATTACTATTAATGGCCAATCAAAGCAAGCTGATGCAGATGGCGTTGCCATCAATACTTTTAAAGTAGCTGGTTCCGGCTCCGTACACGTTAAAATAAATTTTAAAAAACCAGATGGTACAAGTGGTGAAGTGGAAAAAGATATTCCTTACACAGTTGGTCAGCCAAGCAGTGCAGCCGTATCTCTTGATAAAATGGACGTATTTTATATAGGACTGGAAAATCCTATTACTATTGCTTCTCCTACAGGAATGGAGCAAACAGGTGTAAACGGTACGGGTTGTGTCATTAACGGTTCTGGTCCCAAGAGGACAGTAAACGTTTCTGCGCCGGGTACAGCTACCATTACTGTTTCACCCAAAGG
>JANYIM010000013.1 GCA_025362055.1 Bacteroidota bacterium | reverse complement strand
ATCCTGTAATTTTTTAAAATAAGCTGCCTGCTCACCAATTGCCTTACCGCCCACGGGGTTTTGCGAACTTCCTGTTGTGGAAGAAGAAGATACCGCGTAAATAAACCCGGTGCCCAGCCTATCGATCTTCCTGATCCTTTCGGGGCTTGTTTCGGGTGTGACCAGGAAAATGAAATGCAGCCCGTGTCTTTCAAAAATTGCTTTGTATTCGGTTTCAAATTCATGCATGGGCAGATCGGGTAAAATGATGCCATCTACGCCAACACTCGCCGCTGCGGCACAAAATTTTTCGAAACCATACTGCAAAACAGGATTCATATATCCCATTAATATGATGGGAAGATGAATCGTTTTGCGAACATTTTTTAATTGCTCCAACAGCAAGGAAATACTCATGCCATTTTCCAATGCTATCATATTGCTTTGCTGAATAACGGGCCCATCGGCCAACGGATCGCTATAGGGCATTCCCAATTCAATGATATCAGCACCATTATCCTGTAAAGCCTTCATCACTTCCATCGTGGAATTCAGCCGTGGATAACCTGCGGTGCAGTAAACATTTAAAATGTTTTTTTTCTTTGTTGAGAATAATTTATCAATGCTGTTATTTACCTGGCCATTACGCACACCCTTTGCATCCTCAAATGCCGAAGCTTTCGGATTTTCATGTTGGTTATCGCTATATTCATTCATGCTTCTGTCATTTAAACCACTTTAAGGTATTACAGTCATGGCCTATCTCCTGCAGAAGAGGGGTAGGGTGAGGTCATATATATTTCATGTAAGTCGCCAGGTCCTTATCTCCCCTCCCGCTCAAACAAATAACGGCCACATCCTCTTTTTTAAATTCAATTTTATTCAGTACATGTAATGCATGCGCTGTTTCCAAAGCCGGGATAATGCCTTCTGTTTTACTCAGTTCAAAAGCAGCCGCCAACGCTTCTTCATCTGTTGCACTCATGAATATTGCCCGGCCAGTTTCAAATAAATGTGCGTGTAGCGGGCCAATACCGGGATAATCGAGTCCGGCTGAAATACTGTGTGGCTCAATAACCTGGCCATCTGCAGTTTGCATCAGTAAACTTTTACTGCCATGCAGGATGCCAGGTTTCCCTAATTGAGTGGTTGCAGCACTTTTGCCGCTATCGATACCACAACCTGCAGCTTCCACCGCTATCAGTTTCACATTTTCATCATTTAAAAAATGATAAAACGCTCCTGCAGCATTACTACCTCCGCCCACACAGGCAATTACATGCGTGGGCAATTCACTGTTCGTTCTTTCCAATAATTGTTTTCGCATCTCTTCGCTGATCACGCTTTGAAACCTTGCTACCATATCGGGGTATGGGTGTGGCCCCACAACACTGCCAATGATATAATGTGTATCAACAGGATTATTGATCCAATCCCTTATCGCTTCATTCGTCGCATCTTTTAATGTTTTGCTTCCGCTTACAGCGGGAACAACTGTTGCCCCTAACATTTTCATTCTTGCTACATTGGGTGCCTGTCGCTCAATATCTTTTTCACCCATGTATATGATACATTCAAGGCCCTTTAATGCGCATACGGTTGCTGTTGCCACGCCATGCTGACCCGCGCCCGTTTCTGCGATGATCCTTTTTTTCCCTGATCGCAGTGCCAGTAGTATTTGTCCGATGGTATTATTTATCTTATGGGCGCCGGTATGACAAAGGTCTTCCCGCTTCAAAAATATTTTAGCACCATATTTTTCACTCAACCGTTCAGCAAAAAATAATGGGGTTGGCCTGCCTGCATAATCCCGCAGTAATTGCCGGAACTCATTTTGAAAATCGTCTGAATAAATTATCTTCAAATAATTTTCCTGCAGTTGTTTTACATTAGGATAAAGCATCTCGGGAATAAATGCACCTCCGAAATTTCCGTAATAGCCATATTCATTTACACTGAAATCCATATTTGTTTTTTGTTATTCTCTCTTAGGGTATAGGGGTCAATTCCAAAAACTTCAGATCCAGCCACCGCCCAAACTTATACCCCACTTCCTTAAAATGTGCTACTTCCACAAACCCAAAACTTTGATGCAATTTTAAGCTTACCTCATTGCTTGCATCGATACCGGCAATGATCGCATGCATTTTTAATTCCTTTGCTGCCTTAATGATCGGTGGCATCAATAATTTCCCAATGCCCCTTCCCCTGGCTGTTGCTGCTACGTGTACCGTATTCTCTACCGAGAATTGGTAAGCCGTTGGAACCCTGAAAGGACCGATGGTACTCATTCCTAAGATAGCACCCTCTTCTTCTGCCACAAAAATGGGGAAGCCTTGCTCCTGCCTTTCTTCAAACCATTTTGTTCTCATCTCAAGGGTATGTGGCTCATAATAATATACCGCTGTTGTATTATGTATGATATCATTGTAGATATCCAGTATTTGTGGCAGATCATTTTTCGATGCATGTCTTATGATGATCATAAATCCTATTTGTAAATTATTTATTACATAATGCACGCCCGCTTCTATCTCCTCCATTTACCCTTTTAGGA
>JANYIM010000299.1 GCA_025362055.1 Bacteroidota bacterium | reverse complement strand
CCTTCAGTAAAATGTACATAATGATTATTATTCCAGCTGGGAACAGGGTAAATTATTTTATCGCCCTTATCTATGATAGCACGGTATAACGAATAAATAAGCGGCCGGCCACCTGCGGCGATTAAAATTTCGTTTGTGTTATACTGCAAACCTTGTCTTGAAGCAATAAATGCTGAAACAGACTCTCTTAGGTCGAGGTTGCCTTCTGCTGCCGGGTAAGTAGTAAAACCCTCTTTGTATGCATTGATGATCTCCTCTTCCAGTTCGGCCGGAATTGGAAATACCGAGGAATCAAAATCGCCGATGGTATAATTATATATCTTTTCACCCTGTTTGATTTTTTCCTTAATGGTAGCCCCCAGGCGCACAATCTCTGAAGCCTGAAGGGTTTCGGAAAGGGCGCTCAATTTAATAGTACTCATAAACAGGCATTAAGGGGCAAAAGTAAAAATTTAAGAGGGGATGGCAAAGAATAAAAAGAAGCTAAGAGGCCCATGGAAAAAAGGAGTAAAAAGAATTTATTATTGAGCCCATTTTATTCCCTCCTCCTCTTAACCGATCTTTTTATCAAAATCCAGGATCACGGAATTAATGCAATAGCGCATTCCTGTTGGCGGCGGGCCATCGTTAAATATATGTCCCAAATGTGCATTGCACCTGCCACACATTACTTCTGTCCTTTTCATTCCATAACTGTTGTCGGGTGCATAAATGATACTGTCTTTACTAATGGGTTCAAAAAAACTGGGCCAGCCGCAACTGCTTTCAAATTTTCCGTTGCTATTAAAGAGCGGGTTACCACAAGCGGCACAGTAATAAGTACCTGTTTCATTGTGGTCCCAGAATTTTCCGGTAAAAGCCCTTTCGGTTCCCTTTTCCCGGGCAATATTATAGACGTCGGCCTGCAATATTTTTTTCCATTCATCATTGCCCAGGTCTAGTTTATTATCATTGGTAGTAGAATAAACCGGGTTGTTCTTATTTTCGGTACTCATAGTTCTTTGTTTTAATTTTTTAATCCTCCACTACGCAAAATTACCACCAAACGGGCTTTATATAATGTATAGATCAATAGCAATACCATTTCCCGAACAGATTGTTTCAATAGTTAATGAATATTTAAAGTTCGTATATTATATTTGCTATCTTCACAAGGATAGTAAATACGTATGTTTAATCTGATATTATTTGGCCCACCGGGGAGTGGAAAAGGTACGCAAAGCGAAAAGCTGATCGCTAAGTATGGCTTAAAACATCTTAGTACGGGCGACTTATTGCGAAATGAAATTTCGCAAAAAACCTCATTGGGCCAGGCCGCGCAGAATTTTATGGACCAGGGCCAGCTGGTACCCGACGAGGTAGTGATCGGGATGATCAGCTCTGCACTTGATGCCAATCCCGAAGCCCAGGGATTTTTATTCGACGGTTTTCCAAGAACATCTGCACAGGCAGAGGCCCTGGATAAATTACTGGAATTAAAAAAAACACCCATTGCCGTCATGCTGGCATTGGATGTAAGCGAGGAAGAATTGGTTAAGCGACTGGTAAAGCGTGGTGAGACCAGCGGCCGCAGCGATGACAATAATGAAAGCGTTATACGGGCAAGGATCATGGAATACCATAATAAAACAACAGCCGTTGCGGATCATTATAAAGCATTTGATAAAGTGGTATTGGTAAAAGGCGAAGGAAGCGTAGATGATATCTTTACCAGGCTTTGCAAAGAGATAGACGCAAGGAATTAAACCTTCCAACAAAAAAATATGGACGAGGCAAAACTTCATTTTCTTACAAAAGAATTTATCCCATTGCTGAAAGAACTGCCGGCAGATGCAAAAGGAAAATGGGGGAAGATGAGTGCACAACAAATGGTAGAGCATGTTTCCGGCTTCTTTAAAGTATCTACCCAAAAATTAAAAATCCCACTCGTAACACCTATTGAGCATTTACCAAAATTCAAAGAATTTTTATTAAGCGATAAGGAGTTCAGGGAGAACACCAAAGCGCCCGGCAATATTGTGCCCGAAGAGCCTGTTCCAACCAGGAAAGCATCGATGAACGAGGCCGGGGAGGAGTTGCAAAACGAGATCGATCATTTCGTTGCGTTCTTTACTGATAACCCCGGCACAAAAACCACTCACC
This sequence comes from Bacteroidota bacterium, assembly GCA_025362055.1. GTDB lineage: Bacteria > Bacteroidota > Bacteroidia > Chitinophagales > Chitinophagaceae > Ferruginibacter. The sequence goes on along the minus strand of JANYIM010000299.1, from coordinate 22,517 downwards.
CTGTTTTTGGCAACCTGGATTATGATGAATGGGTGCTGCTGCATTATAAGCACGTAACACATCATTTGCGGCAATTTGGAATTCATTAAGCCGTCAGGCGGCTTTAATAACAAGGGGCATTTTGCCTCTTTTGTTTTTGAACTAACTTAGTGTTTTAAAATGTTTGTATGACGAAACTGGGAAATTATATTACGGGCAAGTGGATAGACGGAGATGGTGATGGGCAGCAACTTTTTAATGCTGTGACCGGTGAGCCAATTGCAAATGCAACAACAGCAGGGCTTGATTTTAAACAAATCCTTGACTATGGGAGAACGGTTGGCAATCCTGCATTACGTAAAATGACCTTTCATGAAAGGGGCAATATGCTAAAGGCCCTTGCATTGTACTTACGCAATCACCTGGATGAATTTTACCGGGTTAGCTATCAAACCGGTGCTACAAAAGCAGATAGCTGGGTAGATATTGAAGGCGGTATTGGAAATTTATTTGCCAACGCGTCTTTGCGAAGAAAATTTCCCGACGAGGTTTTTTGTATCGATGGCGACAGTCACAACTTCAGCAAGAACAATACATTTATGGGTACACATATCCTTGTACCCAAGGAGGGTGTTGCTGTTCATATTAACGCATTTAATTTCCCGGTATGGGGCATGTTGGAAAAGATCGCCGTGAACTTACTGGCAGGCATGCCCGCAGTTGTAAAACCGGCAACGGTTACCAGTTATTTAACTGAAGCGGTTGTAAAACAAATCATTGCCAGTAAAATTTTACCGGAAGGGGCATTACAACTTATATGTGGCAGCGCCGGAGACCTGTTAGACCATGTGAACTCACAGGATGTAGTAACATTCACGGGATCTGCATCAACAGGATTATTATTAAAATCGAACCTTAATATTTTAAGGGAGAACGTCCCTTTTAATATGGAGGCCGATTCGCTTAACTGTATCGTACTTGGCGAGAACGTTACCCCCGATAAACCCGAGTGGGATATTTTCATAAAAGAGATAAGAAGGGAAATGACATTGAAAGCCGGGCAGCGATGCACAGGTATCCGCAGGATATTTGTTCCGGAAAATAAAATGGAAGATATATGGAAGGCAATATCAGCCTCTCTTTCACAAACAACCATTGGAAATCCATTGAATGAAAAAGTAAGGATGGGATCTTTAGCAGGGCAAGGGCAAAAGTTAGAGGTTAAAGCCCAGGTTCAAAAACTACTTGCGTCTTCACGGATCGTATATGGATCGCTTGACAGCGTTGAATTAGTTGATGCGGATGCAACAAAGGGTGCATTCATATCTCCTATATTACTTATGAATGAAACGCCCTTTGCTGCAAAAGAAGCGCACGAAGTAGAAGCATTTGGCCCGGTGAGTACTATCATGCCGTATAAAAACTTTGATGAAGCGGTTATCCTGAGTAAACTTGGAAAAGGAAGTTTGTGTTCAACAGTTGTTACAGCTAATTACCAGGAAGCCAGGCAATATATCATTGGTGCAGCTACGCATCATGGAAGAATACTGGTATTGAATAATGAATGTGCAAAGGAAAGTACGGGTCACGGCTCACCATTGCCGTTATTAATTCACGGCGGCCCGGGCCGTGCTGGTGGCGGAGAAGAGATGGGGGGGCTGCGTGGTGTAAAACATTATCTGCAACGCACCGCATTGCAGGGTTCGCCAACAACGATCACAGCCATTACCAATGTGTACCAGCAAAATGCTGCGGGAAAAGACCCGGGCAAACATCCATTCAAAAAGTATTTTGAAGAACTGCAGATCGGCGACCAGATCATTACAGAGAAAAGAATAATTACTTCTGAAGACATTGACCGCTTTGCAGACCTGAGCGGAGATCATTTTTATGCGCATATAAAAACAACAGATTTTACCGGCACCATGTTTGAGCAACAGGTAGCACATGGTTATTTTATCATGAGTATTGCTGCGGGCTTGTTTGTTGATAGCTATGAAAAAAATCCCGTGCTATTAAATTATGGTATCGATGAATTACGGTTCACAAAACCCGTTTATCCCGGAGCATCTATCCATATCCGGTTTACCTGTAAAGAGAAATTACCCAACGATAAACGAATAGTTGAAAAGCCGGAAGACATGAAGCGAGGTGATGATATCGAAAAAGGAATCGTAAAATGGCTGGTGGAAATGATCGATGAAACAGGCGAAGTAACCGGGCTGGCAACAATATTGACGATGGTGGCTAAACAAACAAAATAATTTTTATGAGCGAAGCTTATGTAAAGAGTCATATTGAGCACGGTATCAATACCATTGAATTCTTTCATCCCCAAAGTAATTCCCTGCCGGGGAAAATTTTAGAAGAACTTGCAAAAGAAATTCATTTTGCGGGAACACATGATGACACAAAAGTGATCATCCTGAAAAGCGCAGGAGAAAAAACATTTTGCTCCGGCGCCAGTTTCGATGAATTGATCGCCATAAAAACAGAAGCAGAAGGATTGCGTTTTTTCAGCGGCTTTGCCAATGTTATCAATGCTATGCGCAAGTGCCCCAAATTCATCATTGGAAGGATACAGGCAAAATGTGTTGGTGGCGGAGTAGGGCTTGCAGCAGCAGTTGATTATGCTATTGCCAATAGTGCCGCAGCCGTGAAGTTAAGTGAGCTTGCTGTTGGTATCGGGCCTTTTGTAGTAGGCCCCGTGGTAGAAAGAAAGATTGGAGTAGCCGCATTCAGTGCATTATCAATTGATGCAGGAAACTGGCGCAACAGCGATTGGGCAAAACAAAAAGGCCTTTTTGCCGAACTACACGATACCATTGAAAATATGGACGAAGCCATTGATCGTTTGGCCAATGCACTTGCACATTCCAACCCGGAAGCTGTGGCGGCCATGAAAAAAATATTCTGGAAAGGAACGGAGCATTGGGATGAACTCTTAAAAGAAAGGGCAGCTATCAGTGGAAAACTGGTGTTGAGTGAATTTACAAAGAATGCGATCGCGAAATTTAAGGCGAAGAAATAAAAAATATTGTCTAAGGTGCTAAAGGAGAAAACAAGTTGAAAAAAACCCCCCTTGTTCTCTCTTCTTTTTTTAGTTATAAATTATCATACTTAAAAATAGGATCTACTTTACTTCCGGCGGGCATTTCAAAGATCGGGTTAATAATTCCATCTCTAAGGTCATATACCCAGCCATGGAGGTCCGGTGCACTCCTGTTTTTCCAGGCTCTTTGAATGATGGACGTTTTAGCTAAGTTCAACACCTGTTCTTTTACATTTAATTCAGTTAACAGGGCCACTTTTGCATCTTCACCGTCAACCGCATCTATTTTATCTTTATTCTGCAGGTAAACATTCTTAATATTCCACAGCCACTTATCAATTAAGCCAAGGCTTTCATTTTTTAATGCGGCCCTTATGCCCCCACAGTTATGATGGCCGCAAACGATCACGTGTTTCACTTTTAATACTTCAACGGCATATTGCAGTACGCTTAATAAATTCAGATCGGCATGCACTACTAAATTCGCAACATTGCGGTGTACAAAAATTTCGCCGGGGTCGGTTCCCGTAATTTTATCGGCAGGTACGCGGCTGTCACTGCAGCCGATCCAAAGTAGCTCAGGGCTTTGGATCTCTACCAGGCGTTTAAAATAATTAGGGTCTGTTACCAGCATTTGCGCTGCCCAGTCTTTATTATCCTGTAGTATCTTTTCGAAAGGTTTCATACAAATTTATTAACATCACCCCTGAGGAGAACGGACTAAATATTCAATCCCCCGCAAACACTAATGGTTTGCCCGGTAACATAACAGCCAAGCTCACTCGCTAAAAACAAAGCGGTGTTTGCAATATCTTCTGAACTTGCAAATCTTCCTAAAGGAATGCCGGCCTTGTATTTATCAGCAGCTTCCCCCTCTTTCAAATAACTTGTCATATCGGTCTCTACAAAACCCGGCGCTATTGCGTTACAGCGGATATTACGACTGCCCAGCTCTTTGGCCACGCTTTTTGTAAAACCGATCACACCGGCCTTACTTGCTGCATAACTGCTTTGCCCGGCGTTTCCCATTTCACCAATGATGCTGCTCATGTTGATGATACTACCGTTTCTTGCCTTCATCATGGGGCGTATCACCTGCTTGGTCATGTTGAAAACACTTTTAAGGTTGGTTTGCATCACATCGTCCCATTGTTCCGGCGTCATGCGCATCAATAAATTGTCTTTGGATATACCGGCATTGTTCACACAAATATCAATCCCACCAAATGTAGCCAGCACACCCGTTACAAAACTTTCGCAAGCGGCATAATCACCCGCATTGCTTTGATATGCTTTTGCCTTTACGCCCATCGCCGTTAACTTATCTTCCAGTTTTTTTGCTTTTTCTACACTACTATCACTCACATAAGTGAAAGCGATATTGGCACCATGCGCTGCAAACTTTAATGCAATGCCTTCGCCAATACCCCGGGCCGCGCCTGTGATTATAGCAGTTTTTCCTTCTAATAATTTCATTGTGTAAATTTTATTTTACCAGCAAATGTACAGATATCAACATTGTTGCGTCGCACTCTTATACATTTTTATTTCTACTCAGCGTCGCTAGCGTGTATTGATAATATCTCCTCTAACGTTGTTCTTTCATTACTCAGCCGGGGTACTTTGTGTTGTCCACCCAGCTTTCCTTTACTACGCAGCCACTTATTGAAAGTTCCTTTTGGCATTACATGAACTACGGGTAGCCTTAGCGCAATATTCTTATACCGTTTTGCTTCGTAATCACTGTTGATGTTTTTTAACGCTGTATCCAACTCCTCAATAAATGTATCAAGGTTAACGGGCTTCCGATCAAATTCTATTAACCACTCATGAGCGCCATTGTTATGCTCGCTGAAGTAAACCGGTGCAGCGGTATAGTCATTTACCACAGCGCCGGCCTTCTCTGCAGCAATAGCAATAGCCTTATCGCTATTGTCAACGATGACTTCTTCACCAAAAGCATTCATATAATGTTTGAGGCGGCCACTTACTTTTATTTTATAAGGATTCAGTGAAGTGAACTGAACCGTATCGCCGATCAGGTAACGCCAAAGGCCTCCTGTTGTACTTATCACCAATGCGTAGTTCTTGCCGACCATAATGTTTTTTAAACCAACCGTTACGGGATTTTCTTTCCCATATTCTTCCACCGGCATGAATTCATAAAATATTCCATGTTCTGTAAATAATAACATGCCATCTTCATCCGGGCTCTGTTGCCCTGCAATAAAGCCCTCGCTGGCATTATATATTTCAAGGTAATTTATTTTACCACCGGTGATCTTATCAAACTGTTCTTTATAGGGAACAAAAGAAACACCACCATTGATATACAATTCTAAATTGGGCCACACTTCTTTAATGGTTGTCTTTCCTTTGATCTCGAGTATGCGTTTCAGTAATATCAGGGTCCAGGTAGGTACGCCAGCGAGCGAGGTTACATTTTCCCCCGCTGTGATCTGTGCCAGTTTTTCAATTTTGTTTTCCCATTCATCCAGCAAGGCAACACTTAACTCTGGGGTGCGCAACCATTGTCCCCAAAAAGGAGAGTTTTGCATTAATACGGCACTCAGGTCTCCATATTGTATCTCTTCATTTACTTTGCTGATCTGGTGAGAGCCACCAACTACCAGACCTTTACCAGTTAACAGGTCGCTTGATGGAAAATTTTTATAATAATTACTCAACACGTCCTTGCTCGCCTTAAAATGATTATCCTGTAAACTCTCTTCACTCATCGGAATGAATTTACTTTTATCCGATGTAGTGCCCGAAGATTTTGCAAACCATTTTACCGGCGTGTTCCATAAAACATTTTCTTCACCCTCCATCATCCGGAGTATGTAGGGCTTGATATCATCATATTCATGAATAGGAACATTTTTTTTGAATTCTTTTACTGTAAAAAGCCTCGAAAAATTGTATTTCTTTCCAAACTCCGTGTATTGCGCAGCTGTCACTAGGCCCTGCAATACTTCCCGCTGGGCAGCTACCGGGTGGTTGCTCCAGTTCTCAATACGCCAAAGGCGCATCCGGGCCAGTTTAGATAATGCGGGGGAAAGCAGCTTCATGTACCAGCAAAGTAAACAAATGCAGGCGAACAACAAAGCGAAGGCCGCTTATATTTCAATACGGGCGCAGGGTTAGCGACTACCAAAAGCTCAACCCTCCTGCATTCCTTTCAGTTCAAAATCAAGTTTATTTAAAAGGGCCCCGGTATTCCAATCTTCTTCTTCGGTGTTATAGAGGTTATCGAGAAAGGCCTCAAAATTTTTCTTTTTATTTTCTGAAGCGAAACGGTAAAGCGACCTCTTAAGCTCTTCCATAAAACGGCTGAAATCACTTACCAGCAGGTTATCTTCTGAAGCAGACCTGGTATAACCAATAGACCGTTGATTGGCTGCATGGTCTTTCTGCATGTTTTCGAGATTCACCAATGCGCTTTCAACAGAATAAATGAGACTTTTAAGCGTGATCTTTTTTTCCCTGGCTTCATCGTGGAGGTAATCTTTTCTTTTTAATTCAAAATTCCTGCCAAGATATCTTCGTCTTACCTGTTCATTGGCAGCCAATTCCTCTGAAGTGCCGTGCGTGAATATTTCTCCATCGATCAACAGGTATGCCCTGTCGCAGATAGAAAGGGTTTCATTTACATTATGATCTGTTATTAAAATACCGATATTCCTGAATTTTAATTTAGCTACAATGGCCTGTATGTCTTCTACTGCAATGGGATCAACACCTGCAAAGGGCTCATCCAATAAAATAAATTTTGGGTCAACGGCCAGGGCCCGGGCAATTTCTGTTCTCCTTCTTTCCCCGCCGCTTAGCGTATCACCATTATTTTTACGAACATGCTGTAGTCCGAATTCATTTAACAATACCTCCAATTTATCTTTTTGTTCTTTCTTGCTGAGTTTGGTCATTTCAAGGATAGCGCTGATATTATCCTCCACACTTAGCTTACGAAAAACGCTGGCTTCCTGCGGTAAATAACCGATTCCCATTTTCGCCCTTTTGAACATGGGCATTTTGGTAATATTGATATCATTTAAGAACACTTCTCCCGAGTCGGGTTTTACGAGCCCCACCACCTGGTAAAAAGAAGTGGTCTTGCCGGCGCCATTAGGCCCCAGCAAACCAACAATTTCTCCCTGCTTTACATTAAAGGAAACCTTGTTCACCACAGTACGGCTGCCATAGACCTTTACAAGATTCTTTGTTTGGATAGTGAGTAACATACTTTGCAAATGTAGCAGTTCATTGAGTAATTATGATACTTCCTGTTATGATTTAACAAACATTCGCCCTTACGTGTATCTGATCATTTTGTGAACGGATATTTTATATACCCAGGATAAGGCCAGCCAGCCGGGCGACACTTTTGTTCTAACAGTTTTTGATTTATACGCACACATGTTTATGTTTGCATTCTATTTATTACAAATGAAAGTCATTGACCATATCAACGAAGCAAAAGATACATTGATCTCTTTTGAAATTCTGCCCCCGCTGAAAGGGAAGGGTATCCAGTCTTTATACCAGCACCTGGACCCCCTGATGGAATATAAGCCAGCGTATATCAACGTGACTTATCATCGCAGCGAGCACGTATTTAAGAAAAATGCAGACGGCACCTTTCAAAAAGTGATCGTGCGCAAACGTCCTGGCACAGAAAGTATTTGTGCCGCCATTATGAATAAATACAGCGTAGATACGGTACCCCATTTAATTTGTGGGGGATTTAGCGTTAATGAAACAGAAGACGCTTTGATCAACCTTCATTACCTCGGCATTGATAATGTATTGGTATTACGCGGCGATGCAGCAAAAAACGAAACAGCATTTTTACCGGAACCCGGCGGGCATAAATATGCCAGCGACCTGTTAAAGCAAGTGGCCGACCTGAATGCGGGCATTTACCTGGAAGAGGATCTTAAAAATACCAGCAAGACAAAATTTTGTATCGGTGTTGCGGGTTATCCTGAAAAGCATTTTGAAGCACCCAATATGGAGAGCGACCTGAATTATCTAAAATTAAAAGTAGACCTGGGCGCTGATTATATTGTAACGCAAATGTTCTTTGACAATGAAAAATTCTATGCCTTTGTGAAAGCTTGCAGGGAAGCAGGGATCAATGTACCCATCATCCCGGGACTTAAACCGATCTACAACTTTAATCAACTGACACTATTACCCAAAGTGTTTCATATTGACCTGCCGTTACCCCTGAGCAAAGAGATCGCTAAATGTAAAACGGAAGAAGCGGTGGAACAGGTGGGAACAGAGTGGTTATTGTATCAATCAAGAGAGTTGAAAAAATTTGGCGTACCGATACTGCATTATTACACATTAGGCAGGCCACATATAGTAGGGAATGTTGTAAAAGAAATTGTGTAAGAACTCCTTTTCACCCTTAAACCCTTCGCTGATATTATTTGCTAAGAGGCCGAAAGGGAAAAAAGAGAAGATGCTAAAGGTTACTTCCACAAAGACTGAAACACAGCTTCGTTTATCTTAACGGGATATCTCTTTTTCAGTTCAGCGACCCATCTTTCTTCCAGTACATTTTGATAATCATTGATCACCAGGCCACGGGCTTCACTAAATGAACGCTGCTGGTTGGCCTCATATAGTTTTAATACCTGTATAAAACCAGTAACACCGTCGGGCGCATTCGATGAAGGGTCGGTAATTAAGCCTTCTACCGCTTTTGTACCAGCGGGTATGGGTAACTGTGATATTTCATACCTGCCGGAATCTGCCTGTATGGTATTGTTGCCATCTAACACAACCTGCTTCCAGGATTTTCCGTTCTTTAATGCGGTGATCGCTTCAGTAGCGGTTGTTTTATTATTGCAGTTAAAAATAAGAACGCCGGCACTTGGCCCCCAAATGTATTTGCTCTTGTTATCAGTATAATGTTTAAAAAGGCCAACACTGTCGCTAGAAGCGTTACCCCAAACATTTCTTTCCATTACCTCGAACAAAATATTGCCGTCTTTGAACTCCTGCATCTGGTGAAGGAAATCGGGGTTGTATTCTTCGAGGTGTTTTTTATAATATTCCAATATGGAAGATGAAATATATTTCTCCAGCAAAGCTGCATTGTTTTCACCCTTGAACAATTCTGCATTGTTTTTATAGTCCCTTACGAATAACAGCCAGTCCGCACCCTTAATATTACTTTTTGCAAAATTGAAGATCACTTTATCACTAATGGGGAATTTTTTTGGAATTGCATCGGGTTGGGTAGCAGAGATACTGTCGGCATAACGAAACAGGTCTGCATCTTTTACAGCACCGGTTCTTTTATAACCAACTATCGTTGATATTTCCCGTACAAATTTTTCTTTAGCGCCCTTTATCCTGGGATCCTGCAATACCCGTTGTTTAAGCTCGTACATATAGGTTACATCAGTTTTGTCGGCAGGGATCGGCGTTAGCTTTAATACTTTTATGATGTGTAATCCAAATGCTGAGGCAAAAGGCTTGCCGATGTCTCCTTCTTTGGTCGACTTGAAAAGTTCTTTTTCAAAGGAAGGCTCAAATTTTCCGGTACCAAACTCGGGCATTTCGCCGCCGGCCATATAGGTTAGCTTATCATCGCTGTATGTGTTTGCCATTGCAGCAAAATCTGCCCCATGCTGCAAAGCGCTGTAAATAGAATCCGCTTTTTGCTGAAGGTCTTTCATGTAAAGCGATTTTTCGCCGGGCGGAAAAGCCAGTAATATTTGTGCGATCTTCCACCTGCCGGCACTTTTTCTTTCCTCAATAACTTTAAAAATATGCAGACCACTCTTTGAGCGAAAGGATTTAGAGGGCTCGCCGGTTTTTAAATTATAAATGATATTTTCATAATCGTAGGGAACGCTAAAAGCAGTAATAAAACCAATATCGCTTTTCTTAATTTCAAATGCGTACTTTTTTGAGACCTCCTGTGCCAGCTCATCATAATCAGTAGCAGCGCCACTTAGCTTATCCTCCATCTCCCTCATCGCTTTATACACTTTAACGGTATCTTCCGCACTCATTTTTTCATCTATCCCGGAAAAAAAATGTAACACATGAAGATCTTTCTGGCTGCGGTTAAAAGCCTCATCTACGAGTTGATTCACCGCCTTTTCATTGTTCATATAACCCTCATCCACCTGGCTGCGAAAATTTTGCAGGTCGGTTTGAAGCTGTTGCAGGGTATCTAAATGCAGGTCCCTGGCAGCCTTTACCTTTAGCCTGAAGTTTACATAAAGATCCAGGTAATCTCTCAATGCCTTTTCTTTATCGGTAACCGGGGTCTTGTTTTTATTGTAAGCCCTTAAAAATTCTTCCTTATCAACAGCAGCATCCCCGTAGGTGAACAGGGTTTGCGAAAAAGCAGCAGCAGCACCGCACAGGAAAGCAAACAATAAATAAATTTTTTTCATCGGTCGTTGTGTTTTAATTAGAAGGCGCGGTCTTCCATTTTACTTCTAAAAAATCATTGAGTTGTTGCCAGGTCATCTTTTTGGCGATGATACGTTTTTCTTTATCCAGCAAATATAGTGTAGGCGTTAAGGTTACATCATAGAGCTGACGAAAACCCGCTTTTTGGGCCGCCAGGTCGGCAGCTTCCATTTCTTTGGTCTGGTAAACATTTACCCAATCAGATAAATGATGTTCTTTTATATAGTTCACCCAAGCTGACTTAAGATCTTCTTTTTGATCTTCTGTAAGCACTGCATAGATCTTTACGCCATGTTTTTTCCAGCTTGCCTGGTAAACAGAATCAATTCTTGGTATCTCTTCCTTACAATGCCCGCAGTTGGGGTCCCAAAAACAAAGGAGCGTATATTCGGCGTTAACATTATATAATGTGGCAGCTTTTCCGGTGCTGTCGATCATTTCAAGGTCAGCGCCCTTTTCACCGATCAGGTTTGCCATCAGCATATACGCCCTGCGACTGATGGTTTCCATTTGTTTTTCATTAAGCCAGGTGCTAAGGCCCTTGCTATGGTATTTTTCAAAAAGATGAACGAAGATCGCATCCTGTCCCATGTACTTGGGGCTGATGTATTCATCGGTAAGCCAGTTCAGTAAAAATTTATACATTTCGGGCGACGATCTGGCCAACAATAATTTATAATCAACATCTTTAATGATGCTATCGGCCGCCTGCGGCATTGTTTCACGGTAATACCTTTCCAGTTTTTTTAGAAAGAAGGGTGTACGGATCACGCGGGCATCCATGAACGTTATACCATCCCAGTAATGATTCCTGTAATAATAATAATTATTGATAGAATCCTGGTGAGTTACAGGTTTACTTTGAGGCACGGTTGGTTCTTTCATGGCATTCAGTAAAGCCGCAAGCATGGAGTTGGGTTTGTTCTTTATAACATTTTCGCGATAGTCATTTAATACGCCATTATAATTGTTATAATTTTTTTCATGCAACGAAGAATCTGCTTTTGTGCGGGAGTTCATATATGCAGTCCGCTCATCTTGTAACAATTTCCCCTTAGTGGCAACAAATTTCTGGTATTCCATATAAGGAATATTTTCTTTTGAGCCGGTAATGAGGGTCTTGCCTACCATGTCGGTTGTATCAACCGAAACTGTGATCAATTGTTCCTTGTCGATCAAAAACTCTGTTCTTAACCGTTTGTTTGGCAAGAACAATACATAAATGCCCGGGGGTAATTTGGTTCCCCCTTTAAAAACAGCGATCCCCTTATTATTTACAGCAGCAGAATCTGCTACATTAAAGTTATTGCCCATGTAATAGGTTAAATAAGCAATACCGCTTTTAAAAGCCGGCGCCTTCAGGGTAACCTGGTAACCCTGCGAAGATGCCAGCTTAACAATGAGGGTCGCAAAAAGGAAAAAGGTATATTTTTTCATCATAATTAAGGTCTGCAAATGTATTTAAAATCGTTGGTTAATCAGCATTTAGCCCAATTAGGGGGGATCGAAAATTACAAATCATTAACAAAAACAATATTGATGATTTATAGGGTATTTTTGCTGCTGTGAGAAAAAAAAATAAACGCGTCATACTCGAAAACCTCCCGGTTACAGATTATGCGGCCGAAGGTAGGGCGCTGGCCAAAGCCGACGGGAAAGTGATATTTATTTCCGGCGCCGTGCCGGGGGATGTTGCAGATGTATTGATAACCAAAAGCAAAAAAGACTGGGCCGAAGGAAGGGTTGTGCAGGTAAAAGAGTTTTCCAAAGACAGGTCTGTACCTTTTTGTCAACACTTTGGCACCTGCGGCGGATGTAAATGGCAGATGCTGCCTTATGCAAAACAATTGCAATACAAACAACAGGAAGCGGAACAGAACCTGAAACGCATCAGTAAAGTTGCCTTACCCGAAATATTGCCGATCATCGGCGGGGCCGATACCATTCATTATCGCAATAAGTTGGAATTTACGTTTAGCAATAAACGCTATTGGATCTTCCCCAACTCCTCCGAAGCAGGGGCTTTCGAAGAACCCGAAAACCTTACTGAATTTGTAAACTCTAAAGTTTCCCCTTCAGGGGGCGGAGGGGGTTTGGGTTTTCATGTTCCCCGCATTTTCGATAAAGTACTCGACATAGAAGAATGTTTTTTGATGGGAGATGTGAACAATACCATCAGGAACACTGTTCGTTCCTTTGCGCTGGAAAATAATTATTCGTTCTACGACATCAGGGAACATACGGGTTGGTTGCGCAATATCATCATTCGTTACTGTACTACCGGAGAACTGATGGTAAATATTTGCTTGAACTATGATGAAGAAAGCGACAGGAAAAAACTCTTCGATCATTTATTGAAAGAAGTCCCTTCCATTACCACCCTGTTGTACACCATTAACCCTAAATGGAACGACAGTATTTACGACCTGAGCCCGCAAATATACCATGGTAAAGGGTTTGCCATGGAGGAACTAGCTACAGGGAGGGATGGCGAAAGGCTTCAATTCAAGATATCACCGAAATCTTTTTTTCAAACCAATACTAAACAAGCTGAAAAATTATATTCGGTAACAAGGGATTTTGCTGCACTTACAGGGAACGAGATCGTGTACGACCTCTATTGCGGAACAGGTAGTATCGGCATTTTTGTAAGCAAGCTTGCTAAAAAGATCGTTGGCATTGAGGTTATTGAAGAAGCCATTGTTGATGCCAGGGAAAATGCAGCATTGAATGATATTGGTCATGCAGAATTCTATGCAGGCGACGTCATCAAAATATGTACGGATGATTTTTTTGCTGCACATGGAAGGCCCGATGTTATCATAACCGACCCACCACGGGCAGGCATGCACGAAAAACTAGTGAATAAACTTTTAGAGATTGCAGCGCCCACTATCGTGTATGTAAGTTGCAATACCGCTACCCAGGCAAGGGATATTGGCTTGCTGGGAGAAAAATACTCCGTAGAAAAAGTGCAACCGGTGGACATGTTTCCACATACACATCATATTGAATGTGTGGTGTTGCTGAAATTGAAATAATAACCTGCGGCTAAACCTTTTTGCCGAAGGCAAAATTTCTTTGTGATTTTGTGACAAATAAAATCTTATAACTTCGCTTCATGGCTTATAATAATAATTACGGCAACAGTTTTCAGCGAATCACACCGATTGTGCTCAACCTTATTATTATTAACGTGGTGGTATTTGCAGCACAAATGTTATTGGATGGCCCGGAAGAGAAAGTATCACAACTGATAGCGTTATGGCCGTATAACTCGCCTTTTTTTAAGCCATATCAATTGGTAACGCATATGTTCGCACACGGGGGCATACTTCATATCCTTTTAAACATGTATGCCTTGTGGATGTTTGGTACTGAAGTGGAAAGAGCCTGGGGGCCAAAACGATTTTTAATTTTTTATTTAGCCTGCGGATTGGCGGCAGGGGTAACACAAATGCTATTATCTAACAATCCTTCTGTTGGCGCTTCGGGTGCAATAATGGGATTGCTTGCTGCATTTGCTTACCTCTTTCCCAACAGGCAGTTTTATATAATTCCAATACCCTTTCCGATTAAGGCAAAATATATGGTTGCTATTTATGCCGCTTACGATCTTTTTGGAGGAGTGCATCCGGGGGCGGCAGATAATATAGCCCACTTTGCTCATTTGGGAGGATTGGTAATGGGCTTTATCCTTGTGCTCATCTGGAATAAGACGAATAAAAAAACATTCTATTAGCACTAACATTTATTTACTTTAACTGTTTGTAATTTTACCATATTAAATGGTTTCAATATTATGGGTGAATCTGATCGTTACCAGGAATACAGGGTGAAAAAGCAACGGTTTACATTGGGGCAGGATGGCAATGCGCTGATGTGGCTCTTTGTTCTTAATGTTATTTTCTTTCTGGTACTGCAGGTGATATTGGTGGCGTATTATTTTTACCAAAAAACGGAAGCGCTTTATTACACACAGGTACTGCAATGGTTTCAATTACCTGCAAGCCCTACCAGGCTTAGCGAAAGGCCATGGGTAATATTTACGTACATGTTCAGCGACATCTCTGTGTTCAGGGCATTAAGTAATATGCTTTGGCTATGGGCCTTTGGTTCAATACTGCAGGGCATCACCGGCAACAAAAAACTCATCCCGATCTATATCTATGGCGGACTTGCCGGCGCATTGTTCTTTATTTTAGCCAATAATTTGATTCCACCGCTTCACCCGCAGGTTGGTGTATCCAATTTATTGGGGGCCAATGCAGCAGTTGCAGCTGTTGCCGTTGCAACCAGCATGCTAACACCGGGCTATCGCTTTTTTAAAATGCTCAATGGTGGCATATCTATCTGGGTGCTTACTGTTATTTACCTGCTGATAGATTTTGCCGGTGTTGCTACAGATAGCGCAGCTTTTAGCCTTTCTCATCTCGGTGGTGCATTGGCAGGCCTTTTATTTGTGGTCTTCTTACGCCGTGGAAAAGATGGTAGTGCATGGATGAATAAATTCTACGACTGGTTCATTAACATGTTCAACCCGCATAAAAAAAATACAACAGCTTCTGTAAAAGAAAAGATCTTTTATAATACAGGCAACCGCGATCCTTATAATAAAACATCTAATGTTACGCAACAAAGAGTTGATGAGATATTGGATAAGATCAACCAAAAGGGGTATAATTTTTTGACAGATGATGAGAAGGATATTTTGAAAAGGGCTGCGGAGGAATAAAGGGAATTACAAGTTACGGTTACGAGTTATCGGGTATCACATCTATTAAATTATCTTTCCATCCTCTGGGTTTTCAAAGCCGCAACGCTTAACTCCAAACCTTCGTATCTTTAATACATGTCCAGTCAATTCTTCCGGCGCTTTACAAAAAAATCCTTCATCATTGCCAATATCATTTTGGCGCTGATATTTTTATTGGGTTGTTATGGATACCTGTTCAACCCTACATATTTTTGGGCGATCGGTTTTCTTACGCTTTCTGTTTTTTATTTTTTACTCTTACTGTTGGTCTTTGCTGTTTTCTGGTTGTTTATAAAGCCACGCTGGTCCTTAATTTCATTCATTGCCATATTACTTGCATATAAGCCGGTCACCAATGTTATACCGCTTCGGCTCACTTCTTCTTTTGATAAAATAAAGCAACCAAATTCCTTAAGAATGATGAGCTGGAACGTTGCACAATTCGACATCCTGCAGAATAAAAAACACCCGGAAGTAAAGGAGCAGATGATGGAACTGATCAATGAATACCAACCCGATATTGCCTGTTTCCAGGAAATGGTTTGTGAAGACAGTGTGGTGGTAAAAACACATAGCTATATCGGAGAATACTTGCAGCGACTACAGTTCCCGGATTATTTTTATTCCTACAACCGCAAGGAAGATTTTTGGGATTATGCCCATTTTGGGATCATCATTTTTTCGAAATACCCCATCATTAATAAACAAACGGTAATGTGGTACCCCTATGATTACAATTCCATATTTCAATATGTTGATATTGTGAAGGGAGCAGATACGCTAAGGGTTTTTAATATTCACCTGCAATCTTTACGGTTTAGCAGGGATAATTTAAAATATATTGACGAGCCGGGTGCCGATAAGGATGCTATAAAAGAATCGAAAAGCATTATCAGTAAATTCAAGACCGGGTTCGTAAAAAGAAAGGCGCAGGCCGACAGGATCAAAGAAGAAATGGATAAAAGCCCTTACCCGGTAATGGTTTGCGGAGACTTCAATGATGTGCCCAATAGCTATGCCTATCACACTATTGGCAACGGGTTGAAAAACGCATTTGCAGAAAAGGGCAGCGGGCTGGGCCGTACCTTTAGCGGCATCGCACCCACCCTGCGCATTGATAATATTTTTGTGGATCCCCGGTTCAGCGTGGAGCAGTTTGTGCGCATTCAAAAAAAACTGAGCGACCATTTCCCGGTCATTACAGATATACAATTGAATAAAAAGTAATATCTTCAACGCTCTTACATGAAAGCATTCGCTACATATCAACTTTTCTGTTGCCCTTGCGGCATAGCTTAATATCTTTGTAAAAAATTACATTACCACGTTGCCCATTGCTGAATAAGCACAAGTGAGTGACACAACAATGTTGATCAGAATTACTAAAGCCTGTAACAAAATAATACCATGCCTTTAAAAATCTATAATACACTAACAAGAGAAAAATCTGAATTCAAACCTATTACCGCCGACCATGTTGGGATGTATGTTTGCGGTCCAACCGTTTACAGCGACGTACACCTGGGGAATTGCCGCACGTTCATTTCTTTCGATATCATTTATCGTTACCTCACTTACCTGGGATATAAAGTGCGCTACATACGCAATATCACAGATGCGGGACATTTGGAAGGCGACCGTGATGAAGGCGACGATAAGTTCAGCAAAATAGCAAGACTGCAACAAGTTGAGCCGATGGAGATCGTTCAGAAATATACACTGGGCTTTCATCATGTGATGCAGTTATTCAATAACCTTCCACCATCCATTGAACCAAGGGCTACCGGGCATATTGCGGAGCAGATAGAAATGACGAAACAGATAATCGCTAACGGTTACGCATATGAGGTTGACGGCACTATTTATTTTGATGTCGAAAAATACAGCAAGGAAAAACCTTACGGCATACTCACCAACAGAAAACTGGAAGACCTTTTGGAAGGAACGCGGGAATTAGGCGGGCAGGATGAAAAACACGGCCGGCTTGACTTTGCGTTATGGATAAAAGCCAAGCCCGAGCACCTGATGCAGTGGCCAAGCCCCTGGGGAATGGGGTTTCCGGGATGGCATATCGAATGCTCGGCGATGAGTGAAAAATATTTAGGAAAACAATTCGACCTGCACGGCGGAGGAATGGACCTTGCGGCCACGCATCATACCAATGAAATTGCACAGAGTGAAGCTTGTTATCATACCAGTCCGGCCAATTACTGGATGCACACCAATATGCTAACGGTGAATGGTGTACGCATGAGCAAGAGTGCAGGCAACGGGTTTTTACCGGAAGAATTATTTACCGGCGATCATCCTGTGTTGGACCGGGCTTACTCACCAATGACCGCACGTTTTTTTATGCTGCAAACGCATTATCGCAGTACGCTTGATTTCAGCAATGAGGCGCTACAGGCGTCGGAGAAGGGTTTGAGAAGGTTGTGGGATGCGTATGAAACGCTGAAGAAGCTGGTAGCTGGTAGCCGGGAGTTGGCGGGGGATGCAGAATTGAATGCGAAATGCCTTAAACAACTGGCGGAGTTTGATGAGAACATGAATGATGATTTTAATACAGCAAAAGTGCTGGCTAACATGTTTGAGCTGGTGCCGGTGATCAATTCAATCAAAGACGGTTTAATAAAACCCGATGCGATCGCCGCTTCCACGGTGGTGTTAATGCAGGAAAAATTCAAAGCATACATTGAAGACATATTTGGCCTGAAGGATGAATTAAATTTAAATGATGGCAAACTTTCGGGTGTGATGGAACTGTTGATAGATATAAGAAAGGAGTCAAAGACCAAAAAAGATTTTGCAACTTCGGATAAGATAAGAAACCAATTAACCGCAATAGGAATTAATTTAAAAGATGAGAAAGGCGGGGAGATGAGCTGGGGGGTGGAGTAAAAAAGGAAAAGAGAATGCAAGCCGCCAGTGTTTTAATTTTTTTCGTTTGATCTTTTTAGCTAAAAAACATGGAACACCTATTACACCTGAGCAAAGACAAAAAGCTTAAAAAAATAATTGAACTGCAAAAACCCTATGTGTTGAACACGCACAAAAATGTTTATCTGCATCTGTGTTATTCCATCATGAGCCAGCAACTAAGCACAAAAGTGGCAGCGGTATTTCATAGGCGTTTTTTAGATCTCTATGGAGGCAAGGACCCTTCTGCAAAACAGATTGCAGCAACACCATTTGAAACACTGCGTGGTATTGGCCTTAGTAACGCCAAGGCGAACTATGTATTGAATGTTTCTAATTTTTTCATTGATGAAAATATCACCGACGCTAAGTTGTACAAATTGAATAATGCGGAGGTAATAAAATACCTTACCCAAATAAAAGGCGTGGGACAATGGACCGTAGAAATGATACTGATGTTCACTTTAGGAAGAGAAGATGTTTTTGCAGTAGATGACCTGGGGATACAGCAAGCCATTTGTAAACTCTATAAAATTGACGCCGAAGATAAAAAGGCGATGAAGGAAAAAATGCTAAGTGTTTCAAAAAAATGGAGCCCTTACAGAACCTATGCTTGCAGGTACCTTTGGGGTTGGAAGGATACGCCTCCTCCGCCCTCCGAAGAGGGAACTAAGCGTAAGAGAACCTGATGTCTTATTCTTAACCCGGAGCGCAGTGATTTTAAAATCATAGCAATTGAATATTACTGTAACAATCCCGGTTCTCTTTCAGGAGCCAGGCGCAAAACTAATTCCCGAAATGATTTCTTCTAAGAACCTTTGATCCGCTTCATCAAAGTGCCCCAACGATTCGCTATCTACATCCAACACACCAATAACTTCATTGTTGCGAATGATTGGTACTACGATCTCTGATCTTGATAAACTGCTGCAGGCGATATGCCCCGGAAATTTTTCTACATCATCTACAATCAATGTTGTGGCGCTTTGCCAGGCGGTTCCGCAAACACCCCTTCCTTTTTTAATTCTTGTGCAGGCAACGGGCCCCTGGAACGGAGCTAATACCAACTCATCATTCTTCACTAAATAAAAGCCCACCCATAACCAGTTGAATTGCTCTTTTAATGCAGCGGTAATATTGGCGAGATTAGCCACCAGGTCGGATTCGCCATCGATCAATCCTTTTATTTGCGGGATGAGGGAAAGATAAATTTGTTCTTTACTGCCTTCAATTATTTTTAAGTCTTCTGCCATGGAACAAAGATAGGAAGCTATTCTCCGTAATTAACCCCGGTAAATTTCCACTGTCCATGAACCTTACAAAAGGTTAGCAGCCCGCCACCGGCTACAGCAGTATAACTTTTTCCTAAATATTTACTGGTGTCGAAGTCGAGTTTATTTGTGCCATTGTATTTTGGCGGCCGGGCTTTGGCAAGTGCCTTAAGGGTGGATTTCTGAAATGAAAAATCGTTAAGGAACTCTTGTTTCGATAACATATTATTCTGGTTCATGAATTTAAAATAGGTCATCGTAGCAAGTTTTGTAATATCTTTTGCCTGGGCATATTTTTTAAAATCATTCCAGAATGTATTGAGGTCGCTGTAATTGGGAGCAACACCGGTATCGGCTTCATTGATACCAATGATGGTTTTTGGTGAGATGTTTATTGAACAACTGGTGCCCGCCTTTGTACCCTCACTGAAAGAAAGCGATAGCATAAATAGCGTAACGGCAAATGAAATTTTCATGGTAAATACATTTATGCCTACTCTAACCAGTTTTCGGCTTACCTGTTTTGCAAGAAACAAAATTTATTTAAAAATATCAGGCATTGGCAACGCCTTTAAAAAACTGGAAGGCGCCAAAAACAATTGCTCCCCAGAATATAAAACCAACCTGTGCTGCTGTTGCAACGATACCGCCAACACACCATAATGCACCATATAACATATCTTTTTTAGCCCGCACTTTCTTTGCGGCGATGATCTGTTGTTCAAGGTTATCTACTACGATCCCCGCCGTTGCTGCATCCAGGCCTTTTTCTATCAAAGCGCTCTTTGTTTCTTCAGGGGTTTTCTTCTGGCTAACCAGCAGGTTCGCAGCGTAAGCATAGGTTTGATTAACGGCTTCCTGGGCATCGTTTGTAGCAGTAGTTTCCATATCATTTTTTTTAAAGAAACGGATTTTATCTGGATGTAACTATAGGGTAGATGAATTTTTTGTTTTCAGCGCTCCCGAAAAATACGCAGCAAAAAATTCACTGACCTACTTAACAATGGTTATTTCGGGGATCTTGAACTGGCCAACCGCTTTGATAAGGTCTACCCTGGCCTTTGACTTCAACCCATCCATGAATTTAGCCACATCATCGCCATAACTTCTTTTACTAACGGCGAATAGCAACACACACGCTTGCCCTGATTTAGCGGTGACCTCTTCATAACGATAAACATTTCTTTCTGCCATATTAATATATTGCCCGTCGTCGGAATTCTCCGTGGTCAAAAAATCGATCATCAACTCACCGGTCTTTTTATTACTAAATGGATGAATTTCAATCGCAGCGTTCGTTAATTGCAATTCCCGCAGCTCATCAACTTTTGCATTGGCGAGCGTATCCATATTTACATTGCCGGTATAAATATATAGTATGAGCATGGTCTTGTAAGTATCAAGCGTATCGCCCGCCGCAATGTATTCCTGCTTATAAGTGTTGTAAGAGGTTGAGTCCGGCGTATAGGAAGACCGTGCCAGCCCATAAGATATATTTTGAAAAAGAAGTGGGCCTGGTACACCAATAGAATCAATGGCGGGCTTATTGTATTGCGCAAATGAAGCAACAGGTAAAAGAAATGCTGCTAATATGACCGGGAATAGAAGATATTTTTTCATTGTTAACTCAATGGTTTATCCAACCCAATATTATTACTACTAAAGAAACGAAATTTTGACGAAAACGAAAAGCAAATTAACGAACAGCCAGGCCCGATAAGAGAAGGCCCTGTATTGTGCAGGATCCCTTAATTTTTATAGATTGCAATTACACAAATTATTTTATGAATATAAATGAATGGCACGATTTCTTTGTAGCTACCGCCGGCTCTGCGGCGGCATTAACAGGATTAATATTTGTTGGCGCCTCTATCAATTGGTAGAAATTAATCGGTAAAATTCCAGGCGTTTTACCAGATCTTCTCCGGAAGCGCTTAAACGAAAAACCGTCTCACCAAGGGCGAGACGGTTCGAAAATTATTTCAACAAAAATTACTTCACCAACTTCAACTCATTAATAATATTACTTGCGCCGCCCAATTTATCGATGCACCACAATACATAACGCACGTCCACGCAAATGGTGCGGTTAAGGTCTTTGTCGAATGCAATTTTGTGGCTTAACGCTTCGTAATTACCATCAAATGCGAGGCCTAATAAATTGCCACTGCCATCAATAACGGGCGAACCGGAATTGCCCCCCGTGATATCATTGGTGGTAATGAAAGTTACTACCAGGTCATTTCTTCCCTTGTCGATGTATTGGCCAAAATCTTTTTTCTTAAAGAGTTCAATTTGTTTTGAGGGCAGGTCAAATTCATAATCACCCGCAACATATTTTTCCAAAATACCCTTGCCGGTGCATACATAATCATAATGTACGGCGTCGCGTGGGTTATAACTTTTTACCTGGCCATAGCTCACCCGCATGCTGAAATTAGCATCGGGATACATTTTTTTAACGGCAGCAGGATTCATTTCCATAATACCCTTCAGGTAACTGCGGCCCAGTTCTGCATTCTTATTATTAAATGCAGTGGACAAAGGGCCGTACTTGGTATTGTAATTCTTCACAAAAGCAGCGGCATACGTAAAGGCAGGATCGGCCTGTAATGCAGCCGCATCGGGCTGGGCTACAAAAGCCGCCCATTTGGCATCATCCAGTAACATTGTTTTTGCAAAAACATCATGCGCCCATTTCTTAAAGGTTGCTTCATCCTTAAGGTCGCCGTAATTAGATTTAATGGTTTCATAAAAACCAATAGGATGTTGATTTTTATCAATATCATTATAAAACATCATACAGGTTGCTGCCAATATCTTCTCATCGCTTGGCAGGTCCTCGGCTTCCACAAATGCCTTACGGCTAACCGTAGCCGCATCGGTAGCCTTTTTAATTTCTGCGGACGTTGCGCCGTTTTTTAATAATAAGGTTTCCAAGGGCACAAGTCCAGATGCATTACCGGCTAACGGCGATCCCAATATACCTTCGATCAGGTATTGGCGTTGCTTTGCATAGGGTGTCCAGGCGGCATAATTTTTTGCGTACTCACTCATGATATTCTCATATTCCGACTTCCCCTTTGCCCAGGTGGTGAAA
>JANYIM010000227.1 GCA_025362055.1 Bacteroidota bacterium | reverse complement strand
AAACTGAAGACTGCGATCAGGACCATATTCCGTGTGTCACGCATGCTACGCAACCTCTTTTCGAAGCAACATTCCAAAATCAAACAGCTTGCATCAACAAACAGATAAAATGGATAAGCGGATAAGAATAGGATTAGCAGATGACAAAGCCGTGAACCGGAGTAGTATTGCCGACAAAATAAAACAGTTTGAAGACCTCAGTTGTTGTTTTATTGCGGTGAATGGCGATGATTGTTTGGAACAACTGAAGGGCCTTCCTTTAGAAAAAATGCCGCAGGTGATCTTTATGGACCTGGAAATGCCCGGAATGGATGGCGTTCAAACGATCAACATTGCAAGATCACTATATCCTGAAATTTATTTTATTGTACTTACCATATTTGATGATGATGACAAGATCTTTGAAGCTATCAAAGCAGGCGCTCATGGCTATTTGCTTAAAGATGAAAGTGCCATAGCCTTGCACAATGCCATTACCAATGTATTGGAAAGTGGCGGGGCACCCATGAGTGCAGCCATTGCACGTAAGGCATTTGAAATGTTGGGCAAGGCACAATTACAAACAATAACAAAAGCAACCGAACCCCATTTGCTGGATGTATTACTGACAGAAAGGGAAAAGGAGATCTTATTGCATACCATTAATGGCCATGATGCAAAACGTATTGCCGTTGTACTCAACATTAGTGTGCTGACCATACGGAAGCATATTGCCAATATCTACCAGAAACTTCATGTGAACAGTAAAGCGCAAATAATAAGCCTGGCGCATAAGAATAATTGGGTATGACACATACTGTTGTTTACATTAAATGCTTGCACCCAACCATCCGGTAAAACGTATAAGATCCTGAACAATTTGGTTAGATAATTCTCTGCTCCCCGATACTAATAAAAACCCCCATTTAAAATGGGGGTTTTATAAATCTATTCAGCTGAATCTTTAATTTTTAGGATTCAGGGCTTTATCAATTCTTTTCGAAATATCCTGCAAATGATATTTACTCATGGGATCAGTAATGGCAATAGCTGCAGCATTCACCTCATTTCTAAGCGAAGTAAGATGCGCCCTTATCACACTCTTGATATCCGATTTATCTGTATTGATCGCTGGTGCCAGGCCTCCAAAAATTACAACACCTGGGGCTGTAGCGCCTGCTACGGGAGGGTTGAGAAGGTTATCTAAAATACTGATGTATGATTTTTGAAGATTTCTCCTATACACATCAATCGTTTTTTTGCTACCTAACTCGCTCCATATTCCTTTTTGCAGATCACTGAACAGGTCAGTTATTTTATAAGCATTGCTGCCTAAAGTATTTTCAGCCACTATCAGTTTGGTCAAAGTATTTGATCCAAATAAACGATTCAATGTTCCATCCTGGATATTGCCAATGATCGTAAGCGGGTTACCACCGGTTCTTGCAAAAATATCATTGTTGATCAGCCATGATGGTGTATTGAATAACTGCTGGTTCAGGAAAGCAACTGACTCTGCCTGTTTGCTTTTTGGTTCAAACTCATAAACCGGGCCAGGGTCTTCGATCACTTTTGGCGTTTTATAAATTCCACCTACATTCCTGGAAACATGTCCCATATAGCGGTTAAATTGCCCGCTTACCTGGTTATAGACCTCTTCAAGATTATCATAATCTTCATTTTCTTCTTTCGTCCATTGCATCAGTTGTGGAACAATGCGTTGCAGGTTTTTAATACCATAGCCACTTGCTTTTATTGCATCATCACTTAGGTCTTCCGTTTGCGAACGCGGGTCATCACCATTACTTTCGCCATCACCCCACCACAGCCGGTGATCTTTTAGTTTTTCCATTACTATTTGATTCAGGTGTGTTTTTTCTGCTTCCGGACTAGTGTATTCATAAAAGCGTTTATAGCCCCACTCAATGGCCCACTTATCATAATCACCAATGCGGGGAAATAACCCGGAAGGGGAAATATTGTCTTCAGGTTGTGCTACATAATTAAAACGTGCATAATCCATGATGGAAGGCGTATGGCCATTTGCTTCTACCCATGCTTTGTTACGAAGATTTTCAACCGGTACGGAAGAACTTGACCCAAAATTGTGACGAAGACCCAATGTATGCCCTACTTCATGTGAAGAAACAAACCGTATCAATTGCCCCATCAGTTCATCGGGGAATACCATCTGTCTTGCACGTGGATCATTGGGTGCAGCCTGTATCATATACCAGTCGCGGATCAATTGCATCACATTGTGATACCAATTGATATGGCTTTCCATGATCTCTCCGCTACGTGGATCAGCAATGCTGGGCCCGCTTGCATTGGCAATATCAGATGGCTTATATACAATGGCAGAGTTACGAGCATCCTCAAGGCTCCAGGTACTATCCTCTTGTTTAGTAGGAGCCATCTTTCCCATGATGGCATTTTTAAATCCGGCTTTTTCAAATGCAAGCTCCCAATCATTAACACCCTGGATAAGATAGGGCACCCATTTCTTTGGTGTGGCAGGGTCAATATAAAAGACAATTGGTTTTTTGGGTTCAACTAATTCTCCTCTTTTATATCTTTCCATGTCCTCTTCTTTTGGTTCCAGTCTCCAACGTTTAGCAAGACTGATAGCTTTAACACCTTGCGGGTTTGCATCAAAGTCAGTATAGCCAACTGTAAAATATCCTATCCTCGCATCAAAATGTCTTGCCTGCATGGGAGTTTTTGGTAGCAGAACAAATGAACTGTTCAATTCTACTGTAAGGTTACCTGAAGGTCCGCCACCACCAAAAGGGCCCGGGGGTGCCGGTGTTCTTCCATAAGTTTTTTCTGTGGTGATCTCCACATTGATCGGATATGGTTTTACACTTACGATATATGATTTATCAGGCTGTAATTGCCCTATTCTTAATGCAGTTTTAGCTCCACTGCTGTAATACAATACTTCATTGTCACCGTTAATGAAATCGGTCATGTCGATCACGCTGCCTGTTGAATCTTTTGAGAATGCTTTTATATCAAATGCGGCTGCGATGGCTTGCACATTTGAATTACTAACAGACGAGAACATGGATGAGGTAGAATCTTTTGCATAGACTGCATAAGATACGGTACGCAAAAACATTTTATTGTTTGGCCCTTTTTCAAAACGAACTACATTTTGCCCGATCTGATCGCCGCCATAACCCATACCGGCCTGCGTTTTAGAAAGACGATTTACAACCAGGATATCCCGTCCAAGCATATTGTCGGGGATCTCAAAAAAATACTTTTCATCTATTTTGTGTACCCAGAAAAAACCTTTACTGGTCACCGCCTTTCCGGTAATAACATCTTTGTAGGCTTTCGGTCCTGAAGCCGGACCACCCGGGCCTGTCATTGGCTTTCTTGCGGTATCAGTTCTGCTAACATCCGGCTGTTGGGAAAATCCTGCAAAAGAGATAGTTAAAAAAAATAGTAACAAAAATAAATGTCTGAATGAAAATGGCATAAGCATAAATTTAAAGTGTGCCTCAATATACGGAATGATGTGATCAAGTAAGAGTAATCATTGGATTTTTGTATAAGCGGTTAAAATGAAATGGAGAGGTTCTTGAAGATAAATGCGCCATCGTGCCAATACCCTTTATCAGCACTGATCAATCAGCGGGTTTTTAAATTACGCTGTGGGTACGCGAAATTTAGTAGCCAATGCGGTTTTAGTTAATAAGGATTCCGATCGTTCTCCGGTATGGTTTATTACTGCAACTTCGCCAACCATAGCGATGCATTCATGAATAAATTCTTATGGCTGTAATTGGGCCAGCTTACGTACAAAGTATTACCGGGGGCCCCGGTACCATCATCAATCGGTGAACTATCTCCCACAAAAAATAAACGGCCTGTTCCATATGTAGAAGAAAGGCTCATGATATTATTATTGTTTTGAGTAGCAGAAGTTTTCCATATCAACCCCTTTACATTTGGATTTACCGCAGGATTTATTGTGGCGGTAGTGCCATTATTGAATTCCATCTGGGTAACCGTTCCCTGCGAGCCTGTTAGAATAGTAGTGCTACTGCTATTGGTTAACACATTGGAGGTGATATCAGAAAAATTGGCCAGGTCGATCGTAAATCCGAAAGGGTTTGTTTGAACGGTATTATTACTCATCAGGTCATTCCAGATGGCCGGAGAGTCCCATCCATCACCATCCCTGTCTGATCCTGTATGATCTGAGACCATGAATAATCCCCCGCCATTATTCACAAAATTCAGTATTGCAACTTTTTCTGCAGCAGTAAAAACCTTATTGGGCTCGTCCACTACAAAAACATCATAGTTCGAAAGATCCTGTGCATTGGAACCATTGCCATAGGTGATAGCTGTTCCGGAAGGAAGTGTTTCAACAGTATGGCCTAGTTTTGCCAATGCAATCCCCCAACTGGAAAGGGCGCCGGTCCAATAAGTTTCAACTGTTGCTCCGGTAATTGTGGATTGTGCAGGGGTAGGGATCCTTTGAGGAACACCACCATCTTCATCGATCACCCAATCTGCATTACCGGCAGTTTCTGCATGCGTGGCATCAAATAAAAATTTCTTTATAGTTGAGGATGTGGTGATGGTAAAGTTTACACTACCACTTGTTCCGCCGCCCGGTGTAGGATTGAAAACTGTAACCGTAGCCGTACCCGCAGTAGCAATATTAGTTGCAGGAACGGATGCTGATATTTGTGTTGCGCTGATAAAGGTGGTAGTGAGTGCCGCTCCGTTCCACCTGATCGCTGATGTTGTTACAAAATTTGTTCCCGTGGCTACTATGGTAAATGATCCTGAACCGGCAGTTGCGGTATTCGGGGCAATGCTCGTTAAGGTGGGCACAGGATTTACGCTGGTAACGGTAAACGTTAGTGTACCGCTTGTTCCTCCGCCTGGTGTTGGAGTAAAAATGGTAATTGCTGCAGTGCCCGCTGCACTTATATTTGAAGCAGGTATGGAAGCCGTCAGTTGTGAAGCACTTATATACGTTGTGGTTAGTGCGGTGCCGTTCCATTTTATTACTGATCCATTTATAAAATTACTGCCATTGGCTGTTAAAGTGAATGCCCCACTACCAGCTGTTGCACTGTTTGGCGAAAGGCTGCTTAGCGTTGGCAGCGGATTATTGGCAGTGATGGTAAACGTTTGCGCGGCACTTGTTCCACCACCGGGCAAGGGCGTAAAAACAGTAACCGGGATGGTACCGGCAGATGAGATATTTGCTGCAGGTACAGTTGCAGTTAATTGTGTTGGATTGATAAAAGTGGTAACAAGTGATACGCCATTCCAATTGACCACAGCGCCATTAATAAAATTACTTCCTGTTACTGTTAATGTAAAGGCAGCGCTACCCGCAACTGCAGCATTAGGGCTTATGGAAGTGGAAATTGGTACCGGGTTGTTAACGATCACAGGACTAATGGTAAAACTAAGTGATCCACTTGTTCCACCCCCGGGTGTAGGGGTAAATACAGCTACTGCAGCTGTGCCGGCAGTTGCAATATTTGCAGCAGGAACCACTGCCGTTAATTGTGTTGAACTTGCATAGGTTGTAGTTAGTGAGATACCATTCCATTGTATGGCTGAGCCATTGATAAAACCACTACCCGTAACAGTAATGGTAAAAGCTACATCACCTGCCAATGCAGCGTTAGGCGACATGGATATTGCTGTTGGTACCGGGTTATTGGTAGTACCGCCACCGCCGGCTCCGCCAGACGAGTCGGATTTTTTACAAGAAGCAAATAATAATAATGCAATGGCAAAAGACAGTAGTTTGTAGATCCTCATTAGATGATTTTTATAGCAGCAATATCAGTAAAGGACAAACTTAGGCATTCTTTACTGCCAGCCACAAAGAATATTGTTGTGGGTTCGTTAACGGATGAGTTAGCCGGTTTCTTTGATATTAACATTTTCTCCATATTGTTATGTATTGTCAATTAAGGAATTTATCTTTAAACTGACAGATACTTTTCCTGGTAACGCTCCCGCAAATTGGGGGCGTTGAAAAACTAACGGCATATTTAATTTTCAATCAATATATTTTTAGTTCATTTAACTTATATAAAATGAATCCTCCTTCACTGGTAAAAGCCGGTATTTTAACATTGATACTGGTGATCATCGCCATAACGAGCTGGGAATTTTATGTTCGCAGCAAGGGTTTTGAAACAACCTTTGATGACAATCCTGCTTTATGGGCAGATAAAAGGGCAATGGTATATGAACCTGCGGATAAGGCAATGGTCTTTTGCGGTTCATCGCGGATCAAATTCGACCTGGATATTGATACCTGGCAAAAAATAACGGGCGTACATGCGGTACAGTTAGCCTGTGTAGGCAGCTCTCCAAGGCCGGTCCTTGCAGATCTTGCCAATGACAAAGATTTTAAAGGAAAACTGGTGGTTGATGTAACGGAAGTTTTATTCTTTAATGCTTCACCGAACAGTACAGAAACTCCCGATGAGAATATAAAATATTATAAGGACCGTACCCCCGCACAGCGTGCAAGTTTTGAAGTGAACCGCCTGCTTGAATCCCAATTGGTTTTTATTGATAAGGACCGGCTTTCATTGAATGCGAAGCTGGATGAACTGCTCATTCCGAATCGTAAAGGCGTATTTCAATTCCCTACTTTTCCCGGAGATTTTGGAAGGGTAAAATTCAACCGGCAGGAATACATGACTGATAAATTTGCAGCCGATACCAACTTAAGGAACCAGGTGAAAGGCATCTGGGATTTTTTCCGGAAGATGAGCAAGGATCCTCCGGTATCCGGGGGGAAATTGGATTCCATTTTTGCTTCGGTAAAAACTGATGTTGATAAGATAAAAGCGAGAGGGGGCCAGGTGATCTTTGTGAGAACCCCGTCCAGTGGTGGTTTTCTAATGGGAGAGAAGATGGGGTATCCAAGAGAAAAATATTGGGACCGCTTGCTTGCTATTACCGGCTGCACAGGTATTCATTTTGCTGATTACCCTGCCATTGATCATTTTGAATGCCCCGAATTTTCTCATTTAAAACAATCCGACGCAATACTATTTACAAAGGAATTCATCAGGATACTGGAAGAAAAAAAATGGTTTGCCCATAATTAGCAAAACGCCAAAAACTACAACATGGTTTTCAACTCTTACACCTTCATCGTCTTTTTTATCATTATGCTCATTTTGCATAACATGCCATTTCCATGGAAAGTAAAAAAGATCAACCTGTTATTGGCCAGCTATATCTTTTATGCTGCATGGAATCCTCCTTTCATATTGCTGCTTTGGCTTTCTACCGTAGTGGATTATTTTGTTGGAAGGGCATTATACAACCAGGAAAATAAACACAAGCGGAAATTATTGCTGGTGATCAGCCTCATCGGTAACCTGGGTATGCTTTGCTTTTTTAAATATGGCGGCTTCATACTTGAAAACTTTACACACCTGGTAAACGCAATGGGCGCCAATTATCATCCTGCAAAGCCAAATATCATCCTGCCTGCGGGAATATCCTTTTATACATTCACCACATTATGCTATACCATCGACATGTATAAACGAAAGAGCAAACCGGTGAAATCAATGCTTGATTTTTCACTGTTCGTTACATTCTTTCCGCATCTCGTAGCAGGGCCCATTGTACGCCCGCCGCAGCTGGTTCCACAGTTTGAAACCCCACACAAGGCAACCCAACAGCAACTATTGGAAGGCCTGTTCTTATTATCACTAGGGTTATTCATGAAAGTAGTACTTGCTGATAGCATGTTATCAGGATCGGCAAATGCGGTCTTTAATTCAATGGATAAACTGGCACCGCTGGATGCATGGACGGGTGTGTTGGCTTTTTCGGGACAGATATTCTTTGACTTTGCAGGATACACCACCTGTGCCATAGGAGTAGCGTCCTGCCTTGGTTTTGTATTACCTCAAAATTTTTTATATCCATATGCTGCCATCGGCTTTTCTGATTTCTGGAGAAGATGGCATATCACTTTATCGGCCTGGCTCCGTGACTATCTATACATTCCTTTGGGTGGAAATCAAAAAGGCAAGATCAGGACCTATATCAATTTGATGATCACGATGCTGTTGGGCGGGCTCTGGCATGGCGCCAACTGGACCTTCGTGGTATGGGGTGGGTTGCACGGATTTTATTTATGGGTGGAAAAATTCTTTAAAGACCTAACGGGCAAGCGTACTCCGGTAGTTGCTACTGCAACCGGAAATGAACCGATGGTGGAAAATATTGCTCCTGCAGCGATAAGCCGGACAAAAAAAACAGTTAAGAATTTCTTCCTTGCAATCCTCACTTTTTTCCTGGTGAATGTGACCTGGGTATTCTTCCGTTCGGCTACTTTTACCAAGGCCTGGCAATTGTTGAAGTCGATGTTTGGGCAGGTGCATGATGGCACGGTATTGTTGAAAACACTATCCATCATCAAGGTAATGGTGATCATTACCCTAATGGTGATCTTTCATTGGCTCATGCGCAATACAAAAGTATTGGCGGTTGCCTATAAGATGCCCTGGTGGCTGGTGGGATTGATCTGGACGGTATTATTATTGTTACTCATATGGAGCCAGGAGAGCAGTAGTTCGTTTATTTATTTTCAATTTTAAATAAGACGTCGTGTAGTTCAATGTTACTGGCCTTTTGAACTGCAACGGAAAGAGTTATAAATCGCTCAGTAATTTATTTAATTCAGCAGCATCGATTTTATTTGCCTTGTAGAAAT
>JANYIM010000172.1 GCA_025362055.1 Bacteroidota bacterium | reverse complement strand
GAGGTCTAATAATCCTTCATCTACAATGGCCACGCAATAGGTCATTTCTTTTCCATTCTGTTCGCTTACGGAAAAAGAAACATTTTGTTCCGGGCGAATGCTGTTGGGCATGTTTATTACGGGGTTGAGGAGGGTATTTTTATCTTCCACAAAAATGGGAATGGAGCCATACATGCGGATAGGCAGGTCATTGATCGTTTGTGCATGAGGCTGCAACAAACTAACGGTGGCGTATACGTTAGGTGCCATTGAGGCATCTGCTTTGAATTTCACAACGGTTTGCCCCTGCTCAGTTTCCTGCCAGAATGATTTGATCACTTTGCTTCCGCTTTCCAGGCTTACCAATACTCTTCCACCCTTGCTGCTTGGTATGTTCAGTGATACCTGGTCACCTACATTGTATTTTTCCTTGTCGGGTTTAAATACCAGCATGGCAGCGGCGGTCTGGTCATCATTGCCTCCCCTGCTTTGCCAGTTGGCATCATCAATGTATAAAGTAGAACCGGATGTATGGCCACTCTTCAGGTCTTTCACCAATATCAAATACCGTCCCCATTCATTTTCGGCGGTGCCAAACTGCCATTGCCCCCTTCCGTTAGTAAGGTGCACAGTTTCTTTTTTCAGCAATTTATTGTACTCGTTCTGCGTAAAATTGCTGAGGTTATCGCCATTATTATCCCACCACCAACGCCATTGAACGCGGTAGAACTGTACTTCCACGTCATTGTTGCCGCTGAGCAGGTTGCCCCTGCTATCTACATTTACGATCTGCGTGGTGTGCTTTTTCCCGGCCAGTAAATAATCAAATGGCTTTTCGCCGTCGGGTAATTTCAATCCTACATAGCTTGCATAAGGACTATAAGGGATCGTCATGTTATCAATACTGAAACTTCCACCCGGCTCAAAAACTTTTACCACAAGGTTCGCATTGAGCATGCCCGGGGCTGATTCATCTATCTGGAAATTTGTTTTTAGTGCGGCATTACCTTCAGCATCCAGTGTGCCGTCGTAGATGGTCTTGCTTTGTGTTGTATAATTCCCCGTGGGATTATCAAAATCAAACCCTGCAAATTTGGGGAATGAAGTGGTTCTTGCATATAGCGACGCATCAATTTTCGCTTTTAGGTTTTTTCCAACTGCGCCAAAGAGCCATTTGGCATTGATGGTACCGGTAGAAGTACTTCCTGTTCCCAGCATCGGGTCCTTCCCAAAATCAACATTTATCTTTAAGCGATTAGGCATTACCGTTTCTACCTTGATCCTTTTTTCAAATGTTGCACCACCCACTTTTACCTTTGCCAGCCAGTTGCCTGTTGGTGCAGCTGCATCCGTGTTGGTCTTAAAAAGATAAAACCCATCTGCAGCATCGCTTTGCACCGTATGTTTATACAATTGCCCGGTTGGTGTGTACAAACTGAATTCAACCGGGTGATCTTGCGGGAGTTTTCCTTCCTTGTCTTCCACGATAAAGTTCAGGTATAGGGTATCGCCCGGACGCCATACGCCGCGTTCGCCAAAGATGAATCCTTTGATACCGTTCTTCACTTCTTCGCCACTTACATCAAAACGGCTAAGCGGCAGTGAACTTCCATCATCCAATTTTAAATAGCCTCTTTCACCACCTTTTTTCGCTACCAATAAATAAGGCTTGCGTTTCAGGTCAATGGTGGCAAAACCATCACTGCTGCTGCTTGTTTTACTGATGATCATTTGCTGGTAATCCATCACTTCCAGTTCCACGCCACTCATGGGTTCTGTGGTTAGGATATTACTAACGGCGATCATTAAACTATTGTCATTACCACGTTTTGCGGTAAGCCCGATATTGCTTGCAAGGATATTCCTGGTAGCCCAGCGGTCTTTATTATAATACGACCTGCTTTCGGGATCATCTTTTTTTTCCCAATTATAACCATAGGGATAAAAGTTGTCGTACCGCTCCCAAAAAGCATCGTCATCATCCATGCCATTGCTGTTGTAATCGCTGTATCGTTCACCTTCACCATCACTTTCTTCATTGATGATTTTTGTTTTAGAAGTATCGGCAGACTGGTACAAAGAATACTCGGGCCTAAACCCAATGGTTACACGATAAATGGCACCTTGCTCCGTTTTCAGGAATTTGTCAATATCGAGTGAGAAGTGCTGGTGTTTGTGCAGGTCCAATGTTTTATCATCATCCAGCCTTAATGTTTTTTGAACAATTGGCTTTGCTACCCTGCGCAGTTCGCTGTTACCTGCCAGGTCATTTTCCTGTAAGAACTGCGGTACATTATTCTCGAATATCTTGATGATGCTGATGTCAACCGCATTCAGGTTAATGGCTTCAAAGGGCAATACCAACCTGCCGCTGTTGGGTAAAATATTTCCTTTACCGTGTATCTTAACAGACGGCATCCTGTTCTCAAAAAATATATTGGAAGTAAAATTCTTGTCCAATACATCGCCCCAGGTATTTTTTATTCCGGGGTTCACGTACAATGTATAACTGCCATCTAATTTGCCGCCAACAAAAAGTTTCACCTCGCTGCCATTGATCGTATAAGAAATATCCGATTGATTGCTTACAGTGATCAGGCCGGTAAGGTCCTGCCCCACAGCAATGGGATCGCTGAAACGTACAGATGCATATTGTTGTGCTTCATTGACCGCTACTACTTCCAGTATCTTAAAATCGCCCGCAGCGGGTATCGCAACAGCTTTTTCGCCTTTTACATCCATATTCATGGCAGCTCCATCCCAGTGTAGTTCAATATTACTTACCGAGCTGCCACGATCAATATTATCGATGATAAAATGGTGCGTCTTAACGGCATCGTTATGCTGCCAGTTTATTTTTAGTGATTTGCTGTTTTGGGTAACGCTTAATAGTTTTTCCAGTTGGGCGCCTTCTTCCACATCAGCCGTTTCCAGGTCACCGCTGAAACTCATTTTATTTTTTATTCCCGAACTGCGCAAACCATCATCAGAAATTTTAAATGAAGGCTTGATGGTTTTCATGCTGAATTTAAAGTTGGAGTACTTATCAGGCACCTTAGTTACTTTACCCAATTTAAAACTCACTTCATAGAGTTGGTCTTGTTTTAAATTAGCCTCTGGTTTAAACTCAATGGTCCTTGCATCCAGCCACACTGCTTTTCCTTTTACGGAAGGAGAGAGATCAAAGAGTGCTTCTTTTACCTCTTCGCCAACTGCATGCGTGGTATTGGCGTCTGCTGCGAGTTGAATTCGTACAGTAGTTGTTTTGGAAATAATGCCGGTAGTGTAGGCATCAATGTATTTGCTGAATGCAGAGTCTACATCGATCCATTTGTCTTTTTTACTACAGGAAAATAATGCAATGGTTGTTGTAAGGCACAACAGGGTTCTGAAAAAAGTTGCTTTGAACTTTTCAGGACAAGTAACACGATCGGGGTCCATAAATTTGAAATTGTTTGTTGAAGTAGGTTGACCTTAGTGGAGTCACCAAAGTCGGCATTTTTTATTTGCTATGTAAATGTTGAGATAATTTTTGATATGTGCAATAGGAGCGGAAAAGAATTTTAGTTAAAAGATATATAAATCCCGAAAGGAAGTATCCTAACCAAAAAGAAGCATGATGTTTAGTTGATCTTAAAAACTTCAACTTTATAGCTTCCGTTGGTAAGGGAAGAAGCAATTTCCTGGGTGTAGGAGTCGTGTTCTGTTTCTGTGATCTTTACATTCACCACCATATTTGATGGGAAGTCGATCTTGTTTTCGTTTCTTATCACCTTATCTAATCGCAGGGTGTAAGTGCAGTTGTCTTGCCAGGTGATCCTGAACCGTACAATAGCTTTCAGGGCTTCACTGGACTCAGTTTGGTAATCGCCTTTTCTTTCAGCGATCGTTACTACTCCTGCCCTTGTATCTGCGATCCTGAATTTGCCTTCCCTGAACCGGGAACAATCCAAAGGCTGACTGAACGCTCCAACAGCAGGAAGCATAAGAAAGGCAAGTATGATAATTTTTTGCAGCATTATTAATTTTTAAATGACCTGGTTTCTCAACAGGTCTTCAAATTCATCTCTTCTGCGGATCAGTTTCGATTTGCCATCTTTTACCAACACTTCGGCTGGCTTTAACCGTGAGTTGAAGTTGCTGCTCATTTCAAAACCATAAGCACCGGCATTGTAAAAAACAAGGTAATCGCCTTCACGCACTTCGTTCAGTTTCCTGTCCCAGGCAAAAGTATCTGTTTCGCAGATGTTTCCTACAACAGTATAAATCCTTTCTGCACCACCGGGGTTGCTGATGTTTTCAATATGGTGATACGATTCGTACATCATCGGACGGATAAGGTGATTGAAACCACTGTTGACTCCGGCAAACACAGTAGCAGGCGTTTGTTTGATCACATTTGCCTTCACCACGAAATAACCTGCCTGGCTTACAAGGTATTTACCGGGCTCAAACCAAACCTCCAGTTTTTTACCACTGTCTTTTTCAAATTGTTTGAATATCTGCTCTACTTTTTGTCCCAGTAAATCCACTTCAGTTTCCGGATCTCCCGGTTGATAAGGTACTTTAAAGCCGCTTCCAAGATCAATATATTTAAGGTTAGGAAAATGATTGACTGTTTCCAGCATCACTTCCAATCCCAGTACAAAAACATTGATATCCTTTATTTCACTGCCCGTATGCATATGAACGCCTTCCACATTCAGGTTGGTGGTCTTCACCACTCTTTCGATATGTCGCATCTGGTGAATGGAAATGCCAAATTTACTATCGACATGCCCGGTAGAAATTTTAAAATTACCGCCGGCCATGATATGCGGATTCAGGCGGATGCAGATTGGATAAGTATTGCCGAATTTATTGCCGAACTGTTCCAGTATGGAAATATTATCAATATTGATATGTACACCCAATTCTTTTGCCGCAAGTATTTCATCAAAGTCAACGCAGTTAGGGGTGTACAAAATATCCGATGCTTTAAAACCTGCCATCAGCCCAAGTTTCACTTCATTGATGCTTACGCAATCGAGCGAAGCACCCAATGAATTCATGTAGCGAAGCACATTTACATTGGTGAGTGATTTGCAGGCAAAGAAAAAACGGGCATTGCAGTCTTTAAATGCGCTTTGCAGTTTACTGTATTGTTGAGCGATCCTTTCTGCATGATACACATAAACAGGCGTACCAAATTCATTGGCGATGGCTGTTAATTGCTGGTGGTTTAATATTTCGGGCATATGCGAAAATAATAAATGAATCTGTTAAACCCTGTCGGCGGTTGCAAATCCCGATAGCGGTATTGTTTGATTTTATTTAATTAATCATAGTCATCTTCATTCAAAACCGCCGACAGGGTTTTCAACCGCTGTCGGGGTCATGCAATTACTTCCTGTATTTCCGTTGGCTCCAGGTTGGCATTGCGCATGGCAATACCCCTTACCGCATTGGAAGTGAAATCCATGAATGCTTTTTTGGTAATGTTATCATTACCCATCATTGCCGGTACCCCAATATCACCGCCTTCACGGATA
>JANYIM010000005.1 GCA_025362055.1 Bacteroidota bacterium | reverse complement strand
ATCCAGTGTGGCAAAGTAGGTTTGATTACGCTGTTGTCCTTGTATAAATTGCATGAGATCATTTACGCAAAAACCATACTGGTTTTTATGCTATTAACATTGTGTGTATATTTATAGGGCAATGGGTTTTTTCACAAACTCCCGTTAGCGGCAATGCAAAGGCAGCTTCAAATCTCTAATAATATTCTCAAATTAATGCAGAATTGAGAATTATAATTTATTGTAGAATGAAAATATTTTTAACTATTATACTTGTAATTAGTATTCATAAAATTCAAGGGCAATTTTCTTGGACGAATACCGGATTTGTAAAAA
Source organism: Bacteroidota bacterium (assembly GCA_025362055.1). Taxonomy (GTDB): domain Bacteria; phylum Bacteroidota; class Bacteroidia; order Chitinophagales; family Chitinophagaceae; genus Ferruginibacter. The sequence continues at coordinate 21,437 of JANYIM010000005.1, read as the reverse complement.
GAGAAAATCAAAATATTGTAGATAGTCGAAATAAGACAATTAAATTAGACGGCGTAAATTTAGGAGGATGGTTAATGTGGGAAGGATGGATTTGGGGTGGCGGATTTACTCAAGAAAAAAAAATATTTGAAGGTATTAAAATCAAGCTTGGAGAAAGTGCCGCAGAAAACTTTAAAGAATCAATTTACAATTATTTTATTACAAGGAAAGATATTCAAAAAATTTCAGAAGAATGTTTGAATACAGTTAGAATACCTTTTAATCATACTATTTTGGAAGACGACGATGCTCCTTTTCTTTATAAAAAAACAGGATGGAAGCGATTAGATAGTATTTTAAAATGGTGTGAAGACTATAATGTTTATGCAGTGCTCGACTTGCATTCTGCACCTTGTGGACAATCTACATTATTTACAGCAGACCCTGACGAAGTAGATTTATGGTCATCAAAAATTTGCCAGTACAGAACCATTCAACTTTGGAAAGCAATTGCTGAAAAATATAAAAACAGAGGAATTATTGCGGGATATGATATTCTAAATGAGCCTAATCTGAAATCGAATAAATTATTGATTGAGTTTTATCAAACTATTATTGACAGCATTAGAACTGTTGACAATAACCATATGGTATTTATTGAGGGGAATAACTATGCTCAAGATTTTACAATGTTTGAAAAATTGTTTGATTCAAATATGGTATTTGAATTTCATATTTACACTTGGTTTACAAGTCTTTCTAAGTCGATTGAAAAATATATGATGCTTTCTAAAAAATTAAACGTACCTATTTGGTGTGGCGAATGGGGTGAAAACGCAGTAAATACGTTAAAGAAAACAATTGATGAATTTCATTCGCAAAAAAATAATATAAGCGGCAATGCTTATTGGACCTTTAAGAAACAAACCAAAACATTTCAGTTTCCCTGTTACTTGTGCTTTGATAAATCAAAACTTTGGAATAAGTCTATAAATTGGTTAGATAATCACAACAATACAGAACCAACAACAGAAGAAATGAACAAAGGAATTTCTGAATTCATCAATAATATTATAACTCAAGATGTAAAATTGAATAACACTTTAAAAACTATTTTAGAAAAATGCAATACTAAAAGTTTTGAAAAATGAGCCGAATTAATTTTAAAACAAGTATATAAAATCACTAAAAGTATTCTCAAAAATGCACTGCCACCAACATTGCATTACCGCAAGTGGGGCTTGACCAGGTAATTTCAACATTATTTTTCTATTGTACTTCCGCTTTGGGCGTGACCGTTCAATAATTGGCTTTGCGTTTTCAATAAAATTTACGTCCTTTAACCAGCATCTGCGCTGGGCGGACACAGCAACAAAACCCCACCTGCGTTAATGCATCGACGTTGTAGGCAATTTACCCACAAAACTCGACACCATTTTAATATAAAAATGACTATCAAAATAAAAAAAATCAAATCAGTAATTATCCTTTTGTTTTTCTGTAATCAGGTATGTTCCTTATATGGACAATCATCAAAAGAAATTCAGTCAAAAATTAAGCAAGTTGAAAACAATCTTTCCCCATGGGTTCAAGTAGAAAATAAACCCCAAAAGTGGACTTTGAAAGAAAGAATGAAATTTTACCATGCCAATGGTGTAAGTATTGCAGTAATTAAAGACTATAAAATTCAGTGGGCAACAGGTTACGGTTGGGCTGACAGTTTAGAACAAAAACCTGTAACAATTCAAACACTATTTCAAGCAGGTTCAAATAGTAAATCCCTAAATGCAGTTGGAATATTAAAGTTGGTTCAAGAAGGTAAATTGAATCTCAACGCAGATATAAATGACTATTTAAAAACATGGAAATTCCCTTATGACTCTTTATCTAAGGGCAAAAAAATAACTATTGCAAATTTATTAAGCCATAGTGCAGGTTTAACTGTACATGGATTTGGTGGGTATGAAAAGGGAGATACGATACCTACTATTTTACAAATATTAAATGGACAAAAACCTGCCAATTCCGAAGCTGTTCGTTCGGCGTATGAACCCTCTCTTAAATATGAATATTCAGGCGGTGGAACAACTATTTTACAATTAATAATTCAAGATGTAACAGGAAAACCTTACGATGAATATATGTGGGAAAATGTACTAAAACCATTAGGCATGACATATAGTTCTTATACACAACCACCATCGAAAGAAAAAATAAAATTATTAGCAACAGGCTATTACAATGATGGAAAAGAGGTGAAAGGAAAATACCATATTTATCCAGAACAAGCAGCCGCAGGACTTTGGACAAATCCAACTGATTTAGCAAAATATGTTATTGAAACTCAACTGTCTTTGGCAGGAAAATCCCAAAAAGTACTTTCAAAAGAGATGACCAAATTAAGGCTAACACCTTATATTGATAGTAAGGCAGCTTTGGGTGTATTTATAATTGATAAAAATGGGGTTAAAAATTTTCAGCATGGTGGTGTAGATGAAGGTTTTGTTAGTCAATATATAGGAACTTTTGAAGGAGGTAATGGAGTTGTAGTTATGACAAATACATACAATACTGATTTATTTGATGAAATTATCAGAAGTGTTGCCTTAATCTATGATTGGAGGAATGCTTATACGCCTGAAATTAGAAAGGAAGTTTACTTCAAAGACAACGAATTACAGCCTTATTCAGGGAAATACGGAAGTGGAGATTTTATATGGTCAGTAATTAAAAAAGAAGATGGCATTTACCTTAGTATCAATGATAATCAATATTGGGGAACTTGTATGTGGAAAATTCATTTTACAAATGACAATAATTTTTTTGTTACTGAAAGAGGAAACTGTGAATTTCTTTTTGTAAGAGATACATCAGGAAAAATTACGGCTCTCAATTGGAATAATGAGGATATATTAAAGAGAGTAGAGAAATAAAAAAACTGCCACCAACATGGGATGGGCTGACCTAAAGCTCTGCCGTTGTTGGTTCCCCACCCTTCAAATCACATGATCTTCGCAACCGGGATGCCGTCGTCGCGTCCCCGCCAACGACCGAAGTGTACTGATCAAATAAGCTTGCATTAATTAACCTGGCCGGATGAATATATTATTCATCAGTAAAGTTTTATGAATATGGAATTGTTGATTTTGGAATACTTACACATTGCAATGCCTGAAACGGTTAACAGGTTGGTTGTTGGCAAGTATGCCCAACAGCGGCGAGCAGGATCAGCTGGCAACTTTGATGTGAGGAATTGGCATACCAACAATGGCAAGAATACCCGGTCACAAAGGCGACTTATTGATAAAACTTACTTACTTCATAAGCCTTTAACTTATTGTTGTATAAGGCGATATATAATTTATTATGCAGGTCTACAAGGATTGCATTTTCCTCGCTGATTCCTTGAAGTTTATCTGCTGTGATCAGCTGGTCCAGTATAGTGCTTGTGTTTGATGACTGCGATGCGGCCCAGCCGCTAACCGCAAATTTGGAATGAGCAAACAAGAGCTTGTGCTGTCGTATTACCAGGTAAGGAATGAACTGAGTATTGCCGATGTGTAAATTGGCCATATAACCCATTGCAGCTGTTGTTACAGCAATTAATACCCCAGCAAGATTAAGATTGGTATTCAAACTGCCAAAGGTGAGTACCACGCTATCACCCACTAACGCCGGTTTTATGAATTGTATCCCATTATTCTTTTTCCGGATGAATTGCTTTTCCTTTTCCAGGTCTAATTCCTTTGATGAGCCAGCGAAAGTACTGACCTGCCGGTAAGGAGAATGGACAAGCATTGATAAAGAATCCGATACTTTTACTTTATAAGAACGAAGGGGAGTACCGGAAAGCACATTAAAAAAATGATACTCAAAGATCCTGTCAGAGCAATTCTCTACGAACAAAACACTGTCATAAATAGTTGCTACGGGATATCGCTGGATAGCAGTTCCTAATTCGGCTCTATCAAGTTCATTGAGAAAATAATTATTTGTATGCAATTGTTTAGATAGGTAATTAATGGATAACACATTGACGCCTGTAGAGTAAGGAGTATTGTTAACCATGTAAACCATGGAGTCATTATAAAATACCTGGCTTTTAGCCGGCAGTTGAAAAAGGTCTGGTTGGTTGGTTTGGCTTGCAGTTATTTGTTGAAAAGCCAGTCCGTAGTCCATTTCGAGCAAGCTACTGAATTTTTTTTGCTCTGTTTCGGATAACGAGGATTCGGGAAGTAAGTACTCGCTCTCCTCGAAGGTAGAATTACCAACTTTCCATCGATACAACAGCAGACGGATTTTTTTCTTTTTTACAACAAGGAATAAAAAAATACAAGCATTTTTTTGTGGTAGTATCGTCAGTAGATCGGCATTCTTATACTCACTTGTATATTTTGCCAGTGCAATGGTTGTATCCCTGCCTTTATCAAAATCGAGCTTGCGTATAGCTACGGCTGTGTCGCAAGCGTACGCTTCCCAATAACCATCTCCATAACTGATCTCTTTGGCAAAGCGTAAAGGCATGCTATTATGAAATATTTCATCTTCTGTATATACTTTTTCGTAACTGGCAATCAAGTTAAAAGAAGTATCGTACAAAAAATGCCCGAGCCCATTCTTCAATTTTTCATTTACAATGATCTTGTTTAACCCAGAATGATAGTAGCCATCTAAATTTCTCGGTTTGTAGCTTTTTTTAAAAGAAGGTACTTCAAATGTAAGATTCTGTGCCCCAATAGTGGTACTTATCAAACTCATAAGACACAGAAAAAAAAATATCTTTTTCATACTAGGAGTTAGTTAGAGGTCTTTTGGGAGAAGCGTTATTTAACCTTATCCAATTGCTGCTCTATTTTCAGCAGTGCATCTGTCATTTCTTTCTCAAAAGCGGGATTATTCTCTGCTTTGGCCTGGGTGGCATACCAGATCATTACCATGGCAATATAATCCTGCATATCCTTGCCAGCGAACTGAGTCTTGAATTCGATGATCTTATCATTAATGGTCTTTAAGGTTTGGCGGATCAGTTCCTCATCCTCCGGATTGGTTTTAATGCGATAAGTGCGATCGCCGATAAGAATATTTATGGGGATGAGTGCTGACATAATAATTATTAATTAATGGGACGCTGATCATCATAAAAATCTGCGTTCTACATTTATTCACTTAATAGTCCAATGCATTTATCAATTTCACGGATATACTGACTGATATTCTTTTCAAATACTTTTTTATCTGCTTCATTCATATGCCCGGTTGCGGCTTTAAGGATACTCACTTGTTCCTGTAATTCTTTGATATGCTGCCAATCTTTTTCTTTCGCCTCCTGTAAAGCCGTGATCAGTTTGCTTTGGCGTTCATTGTCTTTTTGCAATACCTGGTAATTCTTCAGCAATTGCTGAAGTTTATCATTGATGCGTTTGATATTTGTTTCTAAAACAGACATTTTAATTAATTAATTAATTAATTGATTTGGAGATTTGATGATTTGGAGATTCCTTCAATTCGCGGAGTCCTTGATCGTCACATCACCAAATCGTCACATCACCAAATCATCACATCTTCAAATCATTTCCTGATCTCAGCATTCAATTCCGTTTCATAAGCTGTGATGATCTTATTCATCATACCGTCAATTTCTTTGTCCGTCAATGTTTTTTCTTCATCTAAAAAAGTAAAGCTTACGGCCATTGATTTTTTGTTAGCACCTAATTTTTCACTTGCAAATACGTCGAACAAATTAACAGCTCTTAATTTATTGACCTTAGCGCCATAGGTAGCTTTTTCCACCGCTTCATACTGTAAGGCACTGTCCACAACGATCGCCAGGTCTCTTTGCACTGCCGGGTATTTTGGTATCCCGGTGTACTGGATCTTTGATTTCTTGTTTAATTGCATTAGTTTATTCCAATCCAGGTCGGCAAAAAAAACGGGTTGTTTAATATCAAACCGGTTCAATACCCCGCTACTTACCGCTCCCATTGTTGCAACTGCATCATTTTTCACCTGTACTTTTACAGCGTCCTGTAAATTATCGCTGGTTTCTTGCATATACGAACTGATCGTTAGTCCCAGTAATTCCATTATCTTTTCAACAATACCCTTTAGAAAAAAGAAATCGGCTTTATCTCCTTTAACCTTCCAGCCGCCTGCATTTTTTTTGCCCGTAATATACAACGACAAATGATCTTTCTCTATGTATTTTCCAACCCCGGATAGGGAATAAGTTTTTCCAAATTCATAGAACAACAGGTCGTTGTTTTTCCGGTTAAGATTATATGCCACCGTTTCCAAACCCGTTTGCATCATATCTGGCCGCATCACATTTAGTTCAGCGCTTAAATTGTTGATCATCTTAACGGTTGTCTTCAATATTGCTTCGGGATAATAAGCGCTGTTGGTAATGGAGTTGGTGAATATTTCATTAAAACCTAGTCCCGACAGGTATTCTGCCATCTTTTCCCTGTATGTATTCTCGTGTGAAAGTGTTTCCACAGATGGCGCGATGGTGATCATGGACGGGATCTCAACATTGTCCAGCCCGTCTATCCGCATGATCTCTTCCACGATATCGGCAGCAATAGACACATCCGGCTTGCTAAATGGAACGGTTACACGCATTTCGTCGGTGCCCTCTTTCAGTAATTCAAAACCCAGGCTGTTTAGGATATTTTTGATGGTATCGCCATGATAATTCTTCCCGCTCAACTTTTTTAAATAATGATACTTTAATGTTACTTCTGTTCTTTCTTTTGGTGCAGGATAGTTATCTATCAGTTCACAGGCAATGGTTCCACCGGCAATTTCCTTTATCATCATGGCTGCCCGTTTCAATACGTTCGCGGTATTGCCGATGTCGACACCTTTTTCAAAACGGGTGGCGGCATCGGTACGCAATCCATGCCTTAAAGATGTTTTACGAATATTGGTTGGATTGAACCATGCGCTTTCCAGGAAAATATTTTTTGTAATTGCGCTTACACCACTGTGTAAGCCGCCATATACGCCGCCCATGCACATGGGAATATCTCCATCGCAGATCATCAGGTCTTCGGCTGATAATTTTCTTTCTTTTTCATCCAATGTAATAAAGGGTGTTCCTTCGGGCAAATTCTTTATCACTACTTTACGACTGGTTATCTTATCTGCATCAAAAGCGTGCAGTGGCTGACCTGTTTCGTGCAGGATAAAGTTGGTGATGTCTACAATATTATTGATAGGCCTGAGGCCGATGCTTTTTAATTTATCCTGCAACCATTGGGGGCTTTCCAGAATACTGACGCCTTGTATGCTTATTCCGGCATAACGCTGACAGGCATCCGCGTTTTCAATGACCACTTCCATTGGCAGATCCTGGTTATTTGCTTTAAAATTATTCTTGAAAGGAGACCTTACGGTTGCACCAGCTTTAGTGTGGTGGGATAACCAGGCGCATACATCCCTGGCTACGCCCAAATGGCTCATTGCATCCATGCGGTTGGGTGTTAAGCCTATCTCGAAAATAAAATCTTCATAAGGTTGAAAATATTCAGCAGCAGCCATTCCAACCTTTGTTGTTGCCGGCAATATCATAATGCCTTCATGGCCTTGGCCCAAACCGATCTCATCTTCAGTACAGATCATTCCTTGGCTTTCCACACCTCGGATCTTTGCTTTTTTCATCGTCATGGGTTCACCGCTAATTGGGTAGATAGTGGTGCCGATGGTGGCTACTACTACTTTTTGTGCTGCTGCAACATTGGGTGCGCCGCAAACTATTTGTAATGGTTCGCTGGCACCGATATCTACTTTAGTAAGTTTTAATTTATCAGCGTCGGGATGCTTTTCACATTCAAGCACTTCACCAATTATCAAACCCAGCAGGCCACCTTTTAAAGCTTCATATTTTTCAAGGCTTTCCACTTCAAGCCCTATTGAGGTAAGTATTTTACTTAACTTTTCCGGTTCTATCTTTTCGGGAAGATATTCGCTAAGCCAGTTGTAACTGATCGTCATGAATCGAATTATATTTTGGTAAAGATACTGGATACTGGATACTGGATGCCGGATAAGGCCTAATAAATCGAAAAGCTTTTTTAGGGGATGGTGCAGTATCAGGTATCGGTCTCCAACACCGCCTCATAAACTAACCATTCCTGCCGGATAATACAAGTGCCTAAAAAAACATTGCCGTGAAGAAAAAGAAATCGGGCCCTGTTTTGGTGTTAATAAAAAGCAATAATTTTCGACTCTGGTTAGATTTATCCTGTTAATAACCCTGTTTATAACCCGTGAATAAACTAGTTTTGTATGTGGATATGCAGTGGAAAAGGAATATGAATAAACTAGTGAAGGGGGTATGTTAATAAACCACAACTATTTTGCCTTTATCTTAGCCAACCTGCACACAACCCTAACAAGCAACAGGAATCTAAAACATGGAACTTACTAACTTTAATAAAGATAAAAAACTGCGCCGTAAAGCGCCGGTAGATCTCGGAACGATGATGTATGGTAAGGTTCCGCCACAGGCAAAAGAACTCGAAGAAGCGGTACTTGGTGCGATCATGCTCGAAAAAAGTGCATTCGATACCGTTATCGAGATATTAAAGCCGGAATGTTTTTACCTTGATGCCCATCAGCGCATCTTTAAAGCCATGCAGGGACTGGCCATTAAAAGTTTACCCATCGACTTACTGACCGTTGTTGAAGAATTAAAATTCAGGGAAGAGCTTGACCTGGTGGGCGGCCCGTACTTTGTGACCAAACTTACCAATGCGGTAGTTTCTTCTGCTAACATTGACGCACACTCGAGGATCGTTCTGCAAAAATTCATACAACGCGAACTGATCCGTATCAGCGGTGAGATCATCGGGGATGCTTACGAAGACAGCACTGATGTGTTTGACATGCTGGATGAAGCAGAAAGCAAACTCTTTGAAATAACCAACAATCACCTGCGCAAGAATTTCGACAGCATTGATACGGTATTGGTAAAGACCATTCAGCGAATTGAGGATATGCGTAACCGTCAGGAAGACATCACCGGTGTCCCCACGGGTTTTCCCTCACTCGACAGGATCACGTATGGCTGGCAATCCACCGACCTGATCGTTTTGGCCGCACGTCCCTCTGTTGGTAAAACGGCTTTTGCCCTTAACCTGGCAAGAAGTGCAGCCCTGGATCCTACTAAACCAACAGCTGTTGGGTTCTTTAGTTTGGAGATGAGCAGCGGCCAATTGGTACAAAGGATACTGAGCGCTGAAAGTGAAATATGGCTGGAAAAAATTGCCCGTGGAAAACTAGAGGAGCATGAGATGAAACAATTATATAAAAAAGGGATCGAGCGATTATCCAAGGCACCCTTGTTCATTGATGATACGGCTGCATTGAATATTTTTGAACTGAGGGCAAAATGCCGCCGTTTAAAAAATAAACACAATGTTGGTTTGATCATTATCGACTATTTACAATTGATGAGTGGTGCAGGAGAGAACCGTAATGGCAACAGGGAGCAGGAGATCAGCCGTATTTCAAGAGACCTTAAAGGACTGGCAAAAGAATTACAGGTGCCCATCATTGCTTTATCGCAATTGAGCCGTGAGGTAGAGAAAAGAAAAGAAGGCAATAAGATCCCTCAATTGAGTGATCTGCGGGAATCGGGTGCCATTGAGCAAGATGCGGATGTGGTGATGTTCATGTACCGTCCGGAGTATTACGATATTACCGCCAATGAATTCGGTGAAAGTAATAAGGGCGAGACCTTTATTAAGATCGCCAAGCATCGTAATGGTAGTCTGGATACTGTAAAACTAAAAGCCCTGCTGCATATCCAAAAATTCATTGAGGAAGAAGGCGGCAGCAGTGGCGCACCAGGTGGTGGTAACTGGAAGCCGGTGAAGACCGATGAAGGCGATGGTGCAAAACTATACATTCAAAAAGGGAGTAAGATGAATGATGGGGAGTTTGATGATGAGACACCTTTTTAATTAATAAGTAAAAATTAATTAATGAAGAGTGAATAATGCATTTGCTCTTCTTTTTTTTTATGTCATTGCCATTTTTTTATATTGACCATATTGATACAAGTGCAGCTTCGATCGCTTTAAATGAAGAAACCTCCAGGCATATTGTACAGGTGCTGCGCATGAAGGCAGGAGAGCAGTTGCAACTGACAGATGGTAAAGGGAATTTATTTACTGCGGAAGTTAACGACAATAACAAAAAAAAATGTGCGGTAACACTTCTAAATACATCCAATATTCAACGTTCGGCCAACAATATCACCATCGCCATTTCATTGATAAAGAACAACAGCCGCTTTGAATGGTTTCTCGAAAAAGCTACGGAGTTGGGTGTAACGACAATAATTCCGTTGTTGTGCGAAAGAACCGAGAAACAGCATTTTCGTTTGGACAGGATGAAGAATATCCTGGTGAGCGCCATGTTGCAGAGCCAGCAGTGCTGGTTGCCTGTATTATATGAGCCTACCCGATTGGGTGATTTGGTAATGAGACAATTTGATGATTGTAAGAAGTACATTGCGCATTGTGAAGATGAAAAAAATAAGGAGCAATTACATCAGCAAATCAACAAATCTTCAAATCAACTCATTATGATCGGCCCTGAAGGTGATTTTACATCAGAAGAGATCGGGTCAGCCATTCAGCATCATTTTATTCCTGTTGCATTGGGAAACACGAGACTGCGCACAGAAACTGCGGGTGTGGTTGTTGCAGCATTACTTACTCAGTTAAAAAAAAGCGCTGATTAAACAATGAATGTGATTGCGTCTCGGATGACGAAGTCATCGGGGCATACTATGAGGAGTAAATGATCAGCGATCATAGATTATCATCCTTCTTACTATCGATCGTGGGCGTACGTAATGTTACGGGCTTTTTACTTTTCTTACGCAATTGTAAATTCAACATTTCAACACCCAGCGAAAATGCCATGGCAAAATATACATAGCCATGCGGTATCTCAAATTCCTGGAGGTGCACGCCGTCAACAATTAAGGTAAAGGCGATCAGTATCAAAAAGGAGAGGGCCAGCATTTTAAAAGTAGGATGTTGGTTAATGAAGCGGCTTATCTTTCTTGCAAAGACAAACATCACCAGCATGGATAAGATAACGGCGATGAAACGCACTACCTGCAGTTTACTCATGCCCACCGAAGTGATGATGCCATCAACGCTGAAGATAAGGTCTATCAGGATGATCTGCCGAATGATGGCGGCAAAACCATTGCCTGTTTTCCTATGTTCTAAAGTGTCGTTGGGATCTTCGCCTTCCAGTTTATTGTGGATCTCCAGGGTGGTATTCACCAGTAAGAACAAACCACCAGCAACCATGATGATATCTTTTAAACTTACTTCATGCTGCCATAAACTAAAAAGGTTTTTTTCGCCGTTCAATAAGGTTCCAAGTACAAACAATAAGGCCAATCGCAATAACATACCCACGCCCATCCATATTGTAGCCGCTTTTTTCTTATCCGCGTCACTGTGCAGTTTCCCTAAAATAATGGAAACAAAAATTACATTATCAATGCCCAGCATGATCTCCATGAGGGTAAGCGCCAGTAAACCGATGATACCCTGCGTTGTAAATAATTGTGATAATTCGCCCATAAATATTTTTTAAACAGACCGGTAAATATTTTTCACGATGCCCGGGCCTTCATAAATAAAACCTGTCCATACTTGTATCAATGATGCGCCCGCATCAATTTTTTCTTTTGCATCTTCCCCCGTAAAAATTCCCCCACTTGCAATGAGAGGAATTTGTCCGTTGGTTTTTTCATGAATATATTGTACGATCTCTGTGCTTCTTTGTTTTAACGGTGATCCACTTAACCCGCCTGCGCCGATAGTCGTTAGTTGGGAGTCTGGAGTCTGGAGTGCGGAGCGATCGATGGTTGTGTTTGTTGCGACAAGGCCGTCTAATTTTATTTCAAGGGCGAGGTCGATCACATCATTGATCTGTTCTATAGTTAGATCTGGCGCGATCTTTAAAAGAATTGGCTTTTGGCTTTTTATTTTTAATTTTTGACTTTGAAGCGTAGTTAAAATTTTTCTGAGCGAATCCTTTTCCTGCAATTCTCTTAAGCCCGGTGTATTCGGACTGCTCACGTTCACAACAAAATAATCCACCAGTTCATGCAATGCTAAAAAACAGGTCTCATAATCTTTCCAGGCATCTTCGTTGGGAGTGATCTTGTTTTTGCCGATGTTTCCCCCAATTACCAATTTTGAATTTTTGACCTTCCATTTCCTTAACCTGTCTGCAACAACTTCCACTCCATCATTATTAAATCCCATTCGGTTAATAAGGGCTTTATCTTTTGGCAGGCGGAATAGTCTTGGCTTGTCATTGCCACTTTGAGGTAGCGGTGTTACTGTTCCTATTTCAACAAAACCAAAACCCAGGGCTTCCAGTTCGTTGAGGTATTTTGAGTTTTTATCAAAACCCGCACCCAAACCTACCCTGTTTGGGAATTGAATATTGAATAAGTGATAGGAACTGCCCCCTTGTGGTTTATAACTTGCCACTATCCAGTTTTTTAAGAAACCAATTTTGCAAATTATCCTCAACACATTCATCGAAGCATAATGCACCCATTCCGGCCCAAACAAGAACAAAATATTGCGCAGTAGTTTGTACATAGATCGCTGCGAAGATAGTTTGAGTTTTTCGTTTTGGGTTTTCAGGGGGAAATTATAACTTTGGTATAGAAAGTTGTTTATGCAACCTTCTGGATCATGGTATATGGTTCATAGTTCATAGCAGAGTTTTTAAAGCGTAAGTCTCTGCCATGAACCATCAACTATGAACCATCAAGGCATTAACCATCAACTCATTCAGCATGCAGGAAGCATATATAGTAGCAGGATACAGAACCGCGATTGCAAAAAGCAAGAAAGGTGGCTTTCGTTTTACCAGGCCCGATGACCTTGCCATAACCGTTATCAAAGGATTATTGGCAAGCGTACCACAGCTGGATGTGAAAAGAGTAGACGATGTGATCGTAGGCAATGCAGTTCCCGAGGCGGAGCAAGGTTTACAGGTTGGAAGGATCATTGCGGCAAAAGCTGTTGGTTTTCATGCGCCGGGTATTACCATTAACCGTTATTGTGCAAGTGGTTTAGAGAGCATCGCTATGGCTACTGCAAAAATAAGGACCGGTATGGCCGAATGTATCATTGCCGGCGGAACCGAAAGCATGAGCATGGTGCCTACTGCAGGCTGGAAGACGGTTCCTTCTTATTCCATTGCAAAAGACGAACCCGATTATTATTTAAGTATGGGACTAACTGCCGAAGCAGTTGCCAAAGAATATAACGTGAACAGGGAAGACCAGGATGCATTCAGTTATAACAGTCATGTTAAAGCCGGTAATGCCATTCAAAATGGTTATTTTAAAAGTGGCATCTTACCCATAACCGTAGACGAAGTTTATTTAGATGCAAAAGGAAAGAAACAAAACCGGAATTACATCGTTGACACCGATGAAGGCGTACGTGCAGATACCTCGCCGGAAGGGCTTGCAAAGCTAAAACCTGCATTTGCGTTAGGCGGCTCCGTTACTGCAGGCAATTCTTCCCAAACCAGTGATGGCGCTGCATTTGTTATCGTGATGAGTGAAAAGATGGTAAATGAACTGGGGTTAAAACCCATCGCAAGGCTGGTGAACTGTGCCAGTGCAGGCGTGCATCCCCGCATCATGGGGATTGGCCCGGTGGAAGCCGTACCAAAAGTATTGAAGCAGGCAGGCATGACGCTTTCTCAAATTGACCTCATAGAATTAAATGAAGCATTTGCTTCCCAATCGCTGGCAGTTATCAGGGCACTGGAATTAAATCCCGGGATCGTGAACATCAATGGTGGTGCCATTGCATTGGGGCATCCTTTGGGTTGTACCGGCTGTAAACTGACCATTCAAATCACTAATGACCTGAAACGGCTGAATAAAAAATATGGTATCGTTACTGCTTGCGTTGGTGGCGGACAGGGCATTGCAGGAATAATTGAAAATGTCCAATAATTTATTTAACTTTAAATCAATAATTATTTTGGCTTCACCTGTTTACCAGGTTGAGAAAAGAATTTGCCAGTAAACGTCCCCCCTAATTAAACTTTTTTAGACCGGCTTAGTCCTATCAATTTATATAACCCTGTTACCTAAATATACTGTTATGGATAGAAGAGAATTTCTTACTGCAGGCAAAGTAAAAAAAACTGTTCCTGTACAATTTGCTTCACCCTCCAGGGTGCTAAGCGGTATCAATCCATATGTGGGTCCCTGGACCACCAATGAGGTCATCCATCTTTTAAAACGGACGATGTTTGGGGCTAAGAAAGCTGATGTGGATTTCTTTAATGCCATGACCATGAGCCAGGCTGTGGACTACCTGCTGAATGTATCTGTTGCTCAAACACAACCATCTCCTCCTGTAAAAAATTATTCAAATTCTGTTACTGCCGGCGATCCCGACCAGGGCATAGCTGCCGGGCAAACATGGGTGAATATCAATACAACCGACGGTGGTGTTGATTCTGCAAGGGTGAGTTCTTTTAAGAACTGGTGGCTGGGGCAGATGATAACCCAGGAAAGGAATATTTTGGAAAAGATGACCTTGTTCTGGTCCAATCATTTTTCCACAGAAGCAGATGTGATCAGTCGTGGTATCTGGTGCTATCAGATCAATGCGGTGCAACGTAAAAATGCGGTTGGTAATTTCAAACAATTTGTTCAGGAAATTACTACCAGTACAGGAATGCTCCGTTACCTGAATGGATATTTAAATACCAATACCGCACCGGATGAAAATTATGGAAGAGAATTACAGGAATTATTTACGGTAGGAAAAGGAGCAGATAATGCAACGCAGGGATATTCTGAAACGGATGTAAAAACCGCGGCAAAAGTATTGACCGGCTGGCAGATCAACAGTACTACCAATGCAGCCACCTTCACGTCATCCCGACATGATTCAACGAATAAACAATTTTCGGCTTTTTACAACAACACCGTGATCACAGGAAGAACGGGCGCTACTGCCGGCGACCTGGAGCTCAATGACCTGCTGAATATGATCCTTGCTACCAATGATGTTTCAATGAATATCTGCCGTAAACTGTATCGTTGGTTTGTTTATTATGATATTGACGCTACAACGGAATTGAATGTGATAACACCACTGGCACAGATATTCAGGACAAATAATTATGATATTAAACCGGTATTGTCGGCGCTGTTAAAAAGTCAACACTTTTTTGATGCATTGAATCAGGGTTGTGTCATTAAAAGCCCAATCGATATCATTGTTGGCTTATCCAGGGAGTTCAGTGTTGTGTTTCCTGATGTAATTGCAGATTATGCAGGTGCTTATAATACCTGGCAGGTGCTTAATAGCCTCGCCATTACCTTTCAGCAAAATATAGGCGATCCTCCCAATGTTGCGGGGTGGGTGCCCTATTACCAGGCGCCACAGTTCCATGAGATATGGATCAACTCGGATACTTTTCCAAAACGTAACCAGTTCACCGACCAGATGTTACTGACCGGTTATACCAGGGGTGGAAAAACCATCAAGATCGACCCAACAGTATTTGCAAAAACATTACCTGCCCCCGGCGATCCTAATAAACTCATCAGTGATTCCATCATTTATTTATTCCGTTTGCCTTTAACGCAGGCATCCATGGATCAGTTGAAGCGGGATATTATTTTGGGCGGCCAAACAAATGATCTTTACTGGACGAATGCATGGAATGCATGGATCGCCAATCCAAATGATACAGTGAATGCAAGTATCGTGAAAACAAAATTGCGTGACTTTTACCAGTACCTGATGAAATTAGCGGAATATCAATTGGGATGATCGGCTCCGCCCCATCTCCGCTGTGGTGGAGGGCTTGGACCAGATATTTATTGAGTATAAAAATTCTTAAACAGTATAGTTGTTTAAGGCATAAAACTTAAATAATGAAAAGAAGAGATTTTTTACAAAGCACTGTTCCGGCAGTTGTGTTACCAGCCTTCATCGGTGGTTTTTCTATCAAGGCTTTTGGCGAAGGTTCGCCATTGGCTGCATTGCTGGCGGGTTCACCGATAAGCGATCATGTATTGGTGATTGTACAATTAAGCGGTGGTAATGATGGTTTGAATACCGTCATCCCCATTGATAATTATTCCAATTATTTTAATGCAAGGAGTAATATCGCCATTCCCCAAAATAATATATTAACACTAACGGCCAAAACAGGATTAAATCCTGCAATGACCGGTATGAAAGCATTGTATGATGATGGCAAGTTAGGAGTGATCCAGGCTGTTGGTTATCCTACACCTAATTTTTCTCACTTCCGTGCAACCGATATATGGATGAGTGCATCTGATAGTACACAAGTTTTGGCAAGTGGGTGGCAGGGAAGGTATTTGAATTACGAGTATCCGAATTTTCCTGTTGGCTACCCCAATAGTACGATGCCTGATCCGCTGGGTATTCAAATAGGTTCTACCACTTCGCTTGTCTTCCAGGGGCCATCCCTCAGCATGGGCATGAGCATCAGCAACCCTACCAGTTTTTATAATTTGCTAAACGGCGTAGAAGACCCTGCTCCCAATACCAATGCAGGTAAGGAATTGAAATACGTGCGGTTGGTTGCCAAACAAACGTCGGCATATGCTACCGTGGTAAAAGCGGCGGCTGCCAATGTGCCGCAACAGGCTCCTTATCCAACACCCAATTCCCTGGCCGACCAGTTAAAGATCGTGGCACGTTTGATAAAAGGTGGTTTGAAAACAAGGATCTACATGGTGAGTTACGGTAGTTTTGATACACACTCGCTTCAAACTAACGCTAACGATACCACGACGGGTACCCATGCCAATCTCCTGAAAAATGTGAGTGATGCTATTAAGGCTTTCCAGGATGACCTGAAATTTTTAGGGGTTGAAGAAAGGGTAGTGGGCATGACATTTTCTGAATTTGGCCGTCGTATTAAAAGTAACAGCAGCACCGGTACCGATCATGGAGCTGCAGCACCGGTGTTCTTATTCGGAAAAAATGTACAACCTGCCGTGCTGGGAAATAATCCTGATATTCCTGTAAGCGCTACGGTGAATGATAATATTCCGATGCAATATGATTTCAGGAGCATCTATGCCACCCTGTTAGAGAACTGGCTTTGCGTAAAGAACGCCGACCTGCAACAGATCATGTTGAAGAATTTTCAAAGCCTGCCATTGGTGAACGTTGCTGGTTGTAAACTGGCTGATCCAAACCTTTCGGGTAATAGTTACCTGGAAATATGGGGTACTCCCTTTGTGCAATCCACTACGATCGTTTACAAAACAGACGGGGGCCATACACTCTTACAGATATTTGATACCATGGGCCGTTTGCTGAAAACACCTGTGGATGCTGATCTTGTGGCCGGCTCTTACAATTATAGTTATGACAGCGGCCCCCTGCCTGCAGGAGTATATTATGTGCGCTTGCAGAACGGAAGTACACAGCAGGTGAAGGCGATGGTGAAAGTAAAATAGATCAATAGTAGATGCGGCATAAAGGCGCATAACCGAGAAATATGCCGGTGGAAGTATGAATTTCTTCCAACAATTCCATCCATTTAATAACGGAGCGAAGTTTTCCGGTTGGCAGATCAAAATACCAATCCTGGAATACCCTTATACTGGTGAAGTTATCAGACGAATGCCGCCGCTGAACCGTAAAGTATTTTGGATTGCCGTCGGTGTCGGCTGCATATACACTATCTGCAGGTAATTTCCATATGAATATCTGTTTGCCGGGAATTGGTTTATTTGTTTCCGGGTCAACCGCTTTAAGCTTCCCCTTTTCTATGGCTTCCAGGATTATCAGCGGCAATTGTTTCCCGATCGCTGAAGTTAATGCGGGATCATTTTTTGTAAGCGATTTGATCACCCATTCACATTCTTCTGCTTTCAACAGGGTAGTGTCGTGGCGTATAAGTATGCTGTTTGAATTACTGTTTTGAGCGGTAGCGTTAAAAACGCTGATGATCGCGGCGAGGAGGAGTGTATATTTTTTCATATATGGAAAACGAACTATTTTATATTTATTGTTCCAGAAAATGTTAATGTTTAGCCATGTTTGTGCCGAAAGAAATTATTTTATAAAACCCTTGCTGTATGCATGTTTCAACAAACCAGCCAGGTTGTGCGATTTTGTCTTTTGCATGATGTTCTTACGATGGGTCTCAACGGTGCGGTAGCTGATATGAAGTTCATTTGCAATTTTTTCATTGGTATATTCCTTTCCCAATAATTTTACGATCTCTATTTCCCTTTCTGTGAGTACGATCAGCTCTGTGTCTTTCTTCTCTGCAACTCCCTGCATGATAATGTCCTCCACTTCTGCACTGAAATAATATCGGCCGCTCATTACTTTTTTGATGGCTTCCACCAGTTCGGATTTGCCGGAGTTCTTTAACAGGTATCCGGATACGCCAATATGCACCAACTCCGATATGATCTCTTTGTCGTTATAAGTGGTGAGCATGATGACCTTGATCCCGGGCTTCGTGGCTTTGATGAGTTTCGCTGCTTCCATGCCATCCAGTAGCGGCATATTGATGTCGAGTAAACACACATCATAATTATTTTTTTTCACGAGTTCCATTACCTCATATCCATTACCTGCGGTTGCAGCTACATCAAATGAGCCCTCTGATTGCAGCAAGGACACAATGCCTTCCAGCAAGATCTTATGATCATCTGCAATCAGTAATTTTATTTTATTCATATAATGCAATAAGACAAATCTATTCAATCAAAAACCCGGTCCAATACCAAGTTATTGGTATTTATCATAACTGATAAGGTATATCGATGATCACCGTTGTGCCTTTCCCGGGAGAAGAATCAATATCGATCGTTCCTTTCAGGTATTCTACCCGCGATAAGATATTTCCCAAACCGATCCCCCTTTTTTCTTCCAGCACTTTATTATAATTAAAACCACGGCCATTGTCTTCAACAGTTAAATTAATATAAGCAGGGTATTTGATGAGTTGTATCGTTACCTTACCTGCTGCAGCATGTTTTACAATATTATTGATCAGCTCCAGGATGATGCGATAAATACTGATTTCGGCTCCTTCTTCGATCCTTCCTTCAAAGTCATACGCCGTAAAGCTGATCTGTATACCCGAATGCATGGATATTTTACCAATGAGGTTTTGCAACGCTGCCACAAGTCCCAGTTTGGATAAAGTGGCCGGCATGATATTATGAGAAATATTACGCAACTCTGTGGAAGCTTCATCCAACAGGTCAAGCGTTGCCTGGTATTTTTCATTTTGATCGGCCGAAAATATTTTTTTACTGTCTTCCAGTGATGATAATTTTAGTTTGGCTGCCGATAATACAGAACCAAGGCTGTCGTGTATGTCCTGTGCAATGCGCTTGCGCTCCTGGTCCTGTGTGGATACGATGGCATTGAACAATTCATTTTGCTGGCGATTATATTCCTGCTGGTATTTGTTCTTTTGTTTTAACCGGTAACCGTTGTACAGCAGTAGCAATAAGATCAGTAAAAAAATAAAACTTCCTACAAGGATATTCCTGATCTGTTGTTGCCTTGCGATCTCTTTGTCTTTTTTTGCAATATCATACTGGCCCTGTATGCCGGTGATCTTCATTTTGGTCTCATTGTTCACGATCGAATCCTTTAAACCTGTGAAGAGCTGGTAATAATAAAAGGCGCTATCGTATTGATTCAGCGATGCGTAAGTTTGGGAGAGGTATTCGGCGGCATCCCTTGTATTTTCGCGGTGGTGCATTTCAACAGAAAGAACGAAACCATGATGAATGTAT
The DNA here is from genome assembly GCA_025362055.1 of Bacteroidota bacterium. GTDB lineage: Bacteria > Bacteroidota > Bacteroidia > Chitinophagales > Chitinophagaceae > Ferruginibacter. Next base: position 1,609 of record JANYIM010000005.1, on the reverse strand, counting down.
TCGATCGCTTTTTTAAGGTCCTTCATTTCTTTATAAACATCACCTGCATTAATATAAAAGGCGGCAGTATCATAACCCGGATTATGGGATTCATTCCTGATCGCATTCAAAGAATATTGTAATGCGTGCTGAAGGTCGCCGCTAAGTTTATATGTTCGCCCTATCCGGTATAGCGCTTTAGCTTTGTATTGTGGGGCCCAGGCAATGTAATGATACTTTTCGGGATGCTGCAAAACAGCGTTGCAGATCTGAATGCTGTTGAATAATACACCGATCGCCTGGTCATATTTTTTTTCCCTGGTATATACATCAGCGATCTCGCCCAATGCATGAGCAAGCATCAGGCTGTCGTTAAGTTCTTTAGCACTGTTGATATAATTATTATAATACTTTTCTGCCTCAATAAAATTCTCTTGTCTAAAATAAATATATCCAAGTATATTATTACAGTGGGCGATCCTTGATCTGTCATTCGTAGCTTCTGCGAGCTTCATCTCCCGGCTGATCGTTTCCATGGCATTCGGGTAGTCGCCCAGGTAAAAATAAGCATTGAGCAAGGCGGGATAAAAATCCTGGTTTGGCGAAGGAAGTTTTTCAGATTCATCTATTGCCAGCTTTAAATATTTTACTGCATTCGTATAATCCCGTTCAAGTTGGTAGTTGGAGCCGATCACTTCATAGGCTTCCGCGATCCCACGGGTAAAGTGAAGCTTTTCGGCTATCGTTAATGCTGCAAATGCATATTGGTCGCGGTCTTTTTCAGCGTCTACCGTCAGCCAGGAAATGGCGATCAGCCTCGTTACTTTGAGCGTATCATCCGGTGCACCTGCAACAAGTACCTTAATTGAATCTGCCCGCTGCTTATCGAAAAGAATAGCCTTATTTGAACCTGGCTGTTGGGCAAATATGACGAGACCATTTAAAAACAAGCAACCAATTATGAGAAAGATATATTTCACTGTGAAATCAATGTGTAAACAAACTTAACACAAAATACCAGCTATAGCAAGTAGCATGGCTTTACTATATTTGCTGCACAATTATATTCATGGAGATCATACCTGTTACTGATACGGCTACGGCGAAAGCATTCCTGCAAACCGCAACGGTGATCTATAAAAATGATCCCAATTGGATCCGCCCCCTCGATAAGGATATCAATGAAGTATTTGATGTAAATAAAAATAAGGCCTTTCGTTTTGGAGAGATCATACGATGGATATTAAAAGATGATGATGGGAAATTAATTGGTCGTATTGCGGCATTCGTAAATAAAAAATACAAGAACAAGGGAGATGATGTGTCCGTTGGCGGCATCGGCTTTTTTGAATGCATTAATGACCAGGATGCAGCCGAGCTATTATTGGATAATGCAAAGCACTGGTTGATACAACATGGCATGGAAGCCATGGACGGCCCTGTCAATTTTGGGGAACGCGATCGCTGGTGGGGGCTAGTTACAGAAGGATACCAGCAACCCATGTATTGCATGAATTACAATCCGCCTTATTATAAAAACCTGTTTGAGGCCTATGGGTTCAAATTGTTTTTCAACCAGGTTTGCTTTGGAATGGATCCCAAAGCGCCATTGAAACAAAAAGTATTTGAC
>JANYIM010000143.1 GCA_025362055.1 Bacteroidota bacterium | reverse complement strand
TAACTGCATGATCGGCGGCGAAAGTGATTTTCAACTAAAAAACACCATTGAACCCCTCAGCGACTTTTACCTGCATGATGTAAAATTTGAGGACCTGAGCGATAGTCCCAGGTTTGATTTTGAATTCTCCTTAAAAGATCCTGATAAAAAGAAAGCGCCCTATTATGAAACTTCTTTAAAGCTCAAAGCAAAGCAATTATTTAAAAAGATAGAAGCGTTACGATTAAAGAATGAGCCCACATTTACCTACAATTTATTTGAAACTTACCCGGATAAGGTGGATGAGGTTAAGGTAGACCTTGGCAAGCTGGGAAATGCCGGCTACCGGATCTATAATTCCGACCATTTCAGGCAGCACCTGGAACCCGCGAGGAGCGTGGTTGACCTGCATATTGAAAAACTAACAGATAGCTGGACACAACTCGATAATTTTGAGATACTGACCATACAATTAAGGGCATTTGAAAAATTCTTTGAACTGGCCGTAGCGCATCATCAACCAACCCTTACCGTTATACATGGGGTAGGAGCAGGGAAACTAAAAGAAGAGATACATGAGATACTGCGATCAAAGAAAGAAGTGAAGACGTTTGTGAATCAATACAGCCAGTTGTACGGATATGGGGCTACAGCCATCTATTTTGGATATTGATGTGTACGGATTGCGCTGATTATTTACTTCGTAAATTGCAATCACAAGTAATTATATTAACCGGCGTTATTTTTGATTATTTATTTATGTATGATACCAGAATATTCAATAGTAGGATTTTAGGATAAAAAAAATAAAAACTAAAAGCAATGTTTCTACCAACTGATCTATGGGGCCAGGTATTATATGTTTTTATACTCAGCAGCCTGCGTTATGTGATCCTTGCAGGGCTGGCCTTCCTCTTATTCTATGTAATTTTCAAGAACAGGCATTTGTTCGCAAAGATCCAGGATCGCTGGCCTTCCCGGGCTGATTACGGGAGAGAGATCTTTTATTCATTCATTACGTTCATCATTTTTGCCGCTACGCCGTTGGTGTTAAGGAACCCGCATATAAGGCCATACACTACTATTTATACAGATGTTCACCAACACGGCATGTTCTATTTCTGGTTCATTTTTCCGGTGATGATCATCATGCATGATACTTATTTTTACTGGGCGCACCGGTTAATGCATCATCCTAAATTATTCTCTTTCTTTCATGTGGTACATCATAAAAGCACCAATCCTTCGCCCTGGGCCTCCTTCGCATTTCAACCAACAGAAGCATTTATTGAATCTGCCATCATTTATGTATTTGCATTCACGATCCCGATACATTTCATTCACCTCTTTTCATTCCTGATCTTTATGACCCTATACAATGTGTACGGCCATCTTGGATTTGAAATAATGCCAAAAAGATTCAACAGGCACTGGCTTTTTAAATATTTCAACACTTCTGTGAATCATAATATGCATCACCAGTATTTTAAGGGCAATTATGGATTGTATTTTACCTGGTGGGACAGGATGATGAGCACCCTCAATAAAGAGTATGATGCCCGTTTTGAAAAAGTATCCGATGATACCATCCGGCTAAGAAAAACTAAATGACCGGTATGCCTTTCGATCAATTGTTCCTATACATGGTATTTGTTGTTGGTTTTGCGCTTACGCCAGGGCCCAATATGATGCTGTATCTTACCCATACTTTTGAATACGGCCGTAAGGCGGGCTGGGCAACGGTTGCAGGTATTACTACTGCTTTTCTATTTCATATCGCCGCTACACTATTAGGATTATCTGCTTTGGTGCTTGCCTCGCCCTATGCGTTGGATGTATTGCGCTACTTTGGCATTGCTTATCTACTTTTCCTGGCCTGGAAAAACTTAAAAACTGTTAAATGGAAAACAACAAACGGGAATGATACCAATAAAGCGCTCAAACATTTTTACGTAAAGGGAATGATCGGTAATCTCCTTAACCCTGGTACCGTGTTATTGTATTTTTCGCTGATACCGCAATTCCTGCATCCCATGAAGAAAAATATTTTACTGGAATTATGCGGACTGCAAATGCTGGGGAGTACTGTAACCAATGCTAGCGTAGTTTTCCTGGCAGGCTTTGCCACGGATGCTTTTTTTAAAAATGAAAGGAACCAGCAATGGGTGAGGTATATCATGAGCCTGTTGCTGGCAGCTTTTGCAATCAAAATGCTATTCTGGGAGAGATGATAACCACTCTGCGCAAATTTTATGCTGCTATTGCAATTCTCAATATTAGTTTTTACTTTACCAGCGCATTGTTCAATCACTTGCATTTATAAAGCATGAATGCGCCTTTCGACAGGAGAAAATTTATAAAAACAGGAGGAAGTATCTTATTATTGCTTCCCCTGGTGGAGTATTGTAAAAGCAGGCCCAAGGCCACTGACCCATCGGTGCCAGGTAAACCGAAAGAGAAAGGGATCGGCCGCCATACCAGTAAAAAGCGCAAGCAGCCTATAACGGCAGCGATGGTAAGCAACAGGGGTTGGTACAAAAATAAAAAGAACGGTAAGATCCATTATTTCGACAAGAGAGGGTTTACGCCTTCCCTTCAATACCTCCGAAACAAAAAGGAATTTGATGTTTTTATTCAGCACCTTGAACCATGGGATGCTAAACAACTGACACTGGAGATCTATCATAAAAATATCAGCAAGAAGAATAAGGATTGGATAACTGAAACAGCTGCCTTAGCATTTATTTCTTCCGGCAGCTATGCAAATGCTGCAACGATCATCAGTGAAAGGATCGGGAAAAGGCCGGTGAACGTACGTTTGTGGGACTTATTGGCCCTGGTGACGATAAGGTCGGGAGATGAACAATTAAGAATAGCACAACAAGAATTGATGACGAAGTTCAGTAACACGAAAGACAGGCATAAGCATTTGGGAGAACGCCTGGCTAAGTTCAATAAACCAGAATGGCTGGCTAAAATGAAGACTGCAGAAATTACATGGGATAACCAAAAAATATAAAAGGCGGAAGTATTTCAATTAGAATAACTCGTGAAATGATGGTCCCTCCATCCATATCCGCCTTTTTTTCTTTCCCTGGCTAAGGGAAGAAAAGAGTAAAAGAGAAAAGAGCAATACCATTGAGTGTATCCCTCTTTTCTCTTTTGTGTTCTTAGCATTTTTTTAATAGCGTTACCTGAATTGCCCCGATACTGTATAACAAACCTTATCATTTATCCTGTGAAATATCTCCCCGTTTATTTTACGGAGCCTGCGGCGTTTTCTTTTATCCAGTAACCTCCCTTTCTCGTCAAATTGCTGTGGCTGAGAATAAAAAGTGAGGATGTAATATTTTTTGTAGGTTAATAAAGGGTGCAGCGCCACAGGTTTTATGGATATGAGTATCAGGAATTTCTTTTGCTCATCAACATAGTAATCAAAATTGTTGACCCAGGTGCATCGGATGGATTGCATCAGATCGATCAGGCGGGTTATTCCCGTTGCGCTGAAATTATATTTGCGCAAAGTATCTGATAAGCGTGGCTCACCTACGGTAAATTCATAGATATACGAAAGGCTGTCGGTGATGATCTCAACGGATACGGTCCGGAAGTCCTTATCAGTAAATGCAAGGGTAAATGGTTTTTGCCGGTACAGTTCCTTGTACGACTGTTCAATCTTTTCCAACACTTTTTCATGTTCGTAATAATAGTTGGAAGAAATATTTTTTGCAGAGCAGGAGTATAGCCCGGTCACGACCACCGCAGCTAACAGGCCACTCATCATTCTATTAATCATTCACTTCTTTTTTTGTGCAATAAGAAACTCCAAATACGATCTTCTGAAGAAAGTGGGGGCTTAGCTGGATCAATGTCCTGCCGCCATAATCCCAATACACCAACGTAACTATATCATCCACTTTGCTGATCTCCTGCAACACTACAAAATGTGTAGGTACTGCCAGCTTTATCTTTTCCAGTTTTTTCTTGTGGAGTATCCTGTTGTTGATGTATAGAACGACAATACCTGTTTTCAGTTTTTCACTGATGTAATCGTACAAGCCATTGGTATAAGGGCGGATGAGGTCAGAACCTTTTGCATGTACTTTATAATTCAGCAGTTTTCTTGCCATATTGTTGAACTTGGCATAATTGACCGATGCCCAAAAACTATCTTCATCACCCGGGTCATATTTCCTGTTAAAAAAATTCAGGTAACCTTTGAAATGATCAGCAAGGGAAAGAAACCACATCTGCTCTGCCGGGTGTATGTCCAATACACCTTTAAAGTGCAATGTTCCGGCAGCTTTTTTAACTTCCGGGGAAGGATCAAATGTAACTTTTCCGAATGTTGCTTTCCCATCGTTGTATAATTGCAATAATAATTTTGCATAACCCAGGGGGTCATCCTGTAACATCAGGTAGGTAAGTGCGCCATAACCGCAAAAATTTGTACCCCGGCCTGGATAGATGCTCAAGGGTTGGTGAATATTTAAACGAAGGTTCTCCAGGAATAATGCTGGCTTGATATTGCTCCAGCTGCTACTGGGCGCCAACACTTTTATTTTATCAATGAATGCAATGGCTTCTTCGCGGGTAGAAGTTACGGTAGGCTCTTCCCAACGGCTGGCCTTGTGCAAGGCTATGGCCGGCCCCACAGCAAAAAAACTCATGCTGAACAAAAATAAAAACCCTTGAATGAACATTCTTTCTTTCCTCAATCCTTTAATTTATTTAGTGTGCAAAGATAACCAATAAAAAAAATGGCCTCATTGCAATGCGTTAATGCCTATATAATTTTTTATTTATGAAAAACAACGTAAATTAACCATCGGTAATGAGTAAAAATTTCCTGAAATATTATATCATCACGGGCCTGTCGCTGATCATCTGCGGGGCGGTCATCTTTTATTATTCCCTGCCGGGCTTCAGGAAATTCAGTGTGCAGCAGGATCCTGCGATGTGGGATGTTCCCGATATTGACACCGTACAATCAACAAGTGAAGCAGCCCTGTTGCGGTATGGAAGGGAGCTGATCATTAATACGGCCAAATGGCTTGGCCCCAAAGGTAGCGTTGCACATATCAGCAATGGGATGAACTGCGAGAACTGTCACCTTGATGCAGGCACAAGGCTGGATGGAAATTGTTTTGCAATGGTAGCCGGCACTTATCCAAAATTCAGGGAACGGAGTGGAAGAAAGGAATCAGTGGAATTTCGCGTCAATGATTGCATGGAAAGAAGTTTGAACGGGGAGAAATTGGATAGCCTCAGTAAAGAAATGCGGGCCATGGTAGCCTATATTTTGTGGCTGGGAAAAGATGTGCCAAAGGGCATTAAGATGAAGGGAATGGGCATACCCGATATCCCGTTGCTGCAAAGAGCTGCGTCTATTGGAAACGGTGAGAAGATATTTGTGGCCAGGTGCACCAGTTGTCATGCTGCGAATGGGGGAGGCTTATTCAATGCAGATTCATCGGCCTATTTTTATCCGCCGCTTTGGGGTGAGCATAGTTATAATGTAAGTGCGGGTATTTATCGCCTATCGCGACTGGCCGGGTATATAAAATATAATATGCCTTTCATGAAAGAGCCTGCAGGCCCGCAACTTTCTGATGAGGAGGCCTGGGATGTGGCAGCATTTATCAATTCGCAACAACGGCCCGAAAAAATGTTTGCATCCGATTGGCCAAAGATCACGTCGAAACCATTTGATTATCCTTTTGGCCCCTTTGCAGATAGTTTTCCTGAACTACAACACAAATACGGGCCATTCGCAGCGATAAAAAAACATTCAGTGAAAACAAGTCATTAGTCAGACCAACCATATTGACATATTAATAAAAAAGGTACTTTTCGATAGATTTAGAGTTCTTTGAAACCCTTTACGGTGTTCTGTTAGGGGAGATTGAATTATTATCCCTTTGGGATGGTAGAGCCGGGAAGGAAGTTTAGTGCTGGAAGTGGCTATAGATACGGATTTAATGGACAGGAGAAATCTATTGA
>JANYIM010000046.1 GCA_025362055.1 Bacteroidota bacterium | reverse complement strand
TTCTTACAATCACTTTATCTGAAATTAATTTTCGCACCATTTGTTAAAATATGTGAATAACTAAAAAAATAGTTGTAAAACTAAAATATTAGTTTTATGTTTACCCATCAAGTAAAAAACAAATTACAAAATGAAAATTTTAACCAGGGCCGAAGAACAGATCATGCAGGTGATATGGAAGCTGGACAAGGCTTTCCTGCGCGAGATCATTGATGAACTGCCAGCGCCGAAACCGCATAACAACACGGTGGCTACCATCATTAAGATATTGGTGGAGAAAGAATTTGTTGGCATCACTTTATTTGGGCGCACCCACCAGTATCATCCCCTGGTAAGCAAAGATGCCTATAGCAAGGCTACCATGAAGAGTTTTGTAAAAGGCTATTTTGAAGGCTCTTTCAGCAACGCTGTTTCTTTCATGGTGAAAGAAAATAATTTAAGTGTAGACGACCTGGAACTATTATTAAAACAACTTAAAAAGAAATAAGATGCTGCCCATCGCCTGGTATTTATTGAAAGTGATCATCTGCTCCGGCATATTGCTGGGCTACTATTGGTTGTTTCTCCGTAATAAAATATTTCATCGCTACAACCGGTTCTATTTGCTTGCCACAATTGTGGTGTCACTGGGCCTGCCCCTTATCCAGATAAATATCTGGAACAAAGCACAGCAACCCAACAATGAAGTGATACAATTGTTACAGGTAGTTAGCAGCAGTGATGAATATGTGCATCGTATTTCAACAATCGCTCCCCTGCACCAAAATTGGGACCCAACAATATTAGTGGCGATAACCTACTTACTGATATCATTCCTATTTTTTATTGTCTTCCTGCATGTGCTGTGGACGATCCGCGGCTTGCTTAAAAAATATCACCGGCAGTTGGTAAACAATATTTATTTTGTAAATACGGATGCCAGGGGCACGCCCTTTTCTTTTCTGCGCTATATTTTCTGGAACAATAAGATAGACATTGAAAGTACCACTGGCAACCAGGTATTCCGCCATGAAGTTGCACACGTGCAGGAAAAACATAGTTATGACAAGCTATTCATGAATATGGTGATGATCTTTTGCTGGATCAACCCTTTCTTCTGGCTCATCCGCAAAGAACTGAACATGATACATGAATTCATCGCCGATAAAAAAGCCGTGGAAGATAGCGATACTGCTGCATTTGCCGCCATGATATTACAGGCAACTTATCCGCAACACCGCTTCCAGCTCACTAATAATTTTTTCTACTCACCCATAAAACGTCGTCTCCTTATGTTAGTTAAAAACAAGAACCCCAAAGCAAGCTATATCGGCCGCGTGCTGGTATTGCCATTGGCTGTATTGATCTTCGCTGCTTTTACTTTTAAAGCAAAAAAGAACCATCTCCCAACCTATCAGGGTAAACAGATCACCGTTGTGATCGATGCCGGGCATGGCGGAGAAGATGCAGGTGCCATAAGCATAGATGGAAAGATCAAAGAGAAAGATATTAATCTTGCTATTATAAAAAAGATAAAAGAATTGAATAGCAATGATAAGGTCCGTATCGTACTAACAAGGGAAGATGATACTTATCAATCGCCGGCCGACAAAGCAAATTTTGCAAAACAACAAAATGCAGACCTGTTTATTTCCTTTCATGTGGATAATGGCCCGAAAGATTCTGCCAATACAAAAACGGGCATGAGTGTGTGGGTCTCAAAAGATGAATACCAGAATTCTGAGAAGAGCAAAGTTTTAGCAGCTGTAATTATCAACGCATTCAATAATAATTACGGGTTGAGCGTATTGCCACAACCAAAACAACGGGAAAAAGGGATATGGGTATTACAGGCAAGTACATGCCCGGCAGTACTCATAGAAGCAGGATTCATCAATAATGAAAAAGACCTGCATTATTTGCAAACAGTTGGAGCAAAGGAAACCATTGCTAGAAATATTTTAAATTCAATAGAAGCCTTTGCAAATAGTATGGCAAAAGATGTAATAATGGTCAAAGAGCCTGCTGACACTACTCCCCTTGCTAATGATCTGCTTCCGGCATCTAAAAAAACAAAAAAACAACAACAGGAAGAAATAAATGAAATAAGGCTGATTGCCAGGCATAAACAGGAGATCGCATATGTTTATAAAGACAGAAATTATCTTTTTATGAACAGTGATGCAACAAATTTCTGGGAAACAGAGGTAGGTGCACCGGTACTTGTCAATGGAAAAATAGTTTATGCTCCCAGTGATATTAATTCGCTTGCTAAAAGAAGCGAAGTTTTCAATATCACCAGAATTGAAAAAGAAGATGCAGTTGAGAAATTTGGGATCAGCAGATCGGTATTAAACATTCAAAAGGATGGCGAAACTACGGTAAACGACCAGCAGCAGGTGATCACAACAGCAACTAAGATGAATGCTTTTTATATTGGCATTGAAAATCTAATAACTGTAAATATGCCCGGTGTGGATGATCCTGTGGTAAATATTTCAGAAGGGGGGCATGTGACCGGTAGTATGGGAAAATATATTGTGACAGTACACCGCGAAGGTGGAATAAAGCTCACCTTGACAAAAAGGGATGGCACTAAAATACCCGGTACCTTTTATTTTAAATCGAAACATTTACCAGATCCAATTGATGCTAATAAATGATCTCTTCGTCTTTCAACCTGATCACCAATTCCTTTTTCGCACTCTCCTCCACCCTTCCGATCACCTGCGCATCTATATTAAATTCCTTTGCAGCTGCGATCATCGTATCAGCATCTGAAGCATCGCAGTAGATCTCTAATCTGCAGCCCATATTAAACACTTCATACATTTCTTTATTGTTGCTGCCGCTATTTTCCCGGATGATCCTGAAAATTTCGGGCGCTTCAAATAAATTATCCTTTATCACTTTAAAATTTCCGGGCAAATATTTCATGCATTTCGTTTGTCCCCCACCGCTACAATGGATAAGGCCATGGATGGTATCGAAATGATTTTCAAGTAAACCTTTCATCACAGGAGCAAAGGTTCGCGTAGGACTAAGTAAGAGTTGGCCGATGGTCGTAGGTGGCTGGCCGTCTATCACGTCTGTCAAGCGATGCTTTCCAATATAAACCACCTCCTCATCCAGCCCGGTATCATAGCTTTCTTTAAAATTTCCGGCATAGAATTTACTCAACACATCGTGCCGTGCGCTGGTAAGGCCGTTGCTTCCAATGCCGCTGTTGTATTGGGTTTCATAAGTTGATTGTCCATAGCTTGCAAAACCAACGATCACATCCCCTGCTTTTATCTTTTCATTGCTGATGATCTTATTCCTGGGCCAGCGGCATGTCATGGTGCCATTTACTGCGATGGTACGCACTACATCACCCACATCTGCTGTTTCACCGCCCAGGTAATGAATATTTACTCCAAAACTTTTCAGTTGGTCAAATAATTCCTGTGAACCATTGATGACCTGTTGCAGTACTTCTCCCGGGACCAGGTTCTTATTGCGATCGATCGTAGAATTAAAAACGATATTATCATGAATGCCTACGCATAAAAGATCGTCGAGGTTCATTACAATGGCATCCTGCGCTATTCCCTTCCAAACCGAGCTATCCCCGGTTTCTTTCCAGTACAGGTATGCAAGTATGCTTTTGGTACCTGCTCCATCTGCATGCATCACGTTCACAAACGCATCATCGCCGCCCAAAATATCAGGATACATTTTACAGAAAGCGTGGGGAAACAGCCCCTGGTCGAGGTTCTTAACAGCAGCGTGTACTTCTTCCTTTTGGGCAGAGACACCACGTTTGGAGTATAAGGACATTAAGAATTATTAATTGGTAAGTAAGAATTGATACCCGCAAATTACAAAGCAATTATACATAATCCATTATAAAATTATCAATTAGATTTGCAGCCATAAAATGAAAGTATACTATTCAACAGAGCAATTACCCGTTTTTAAGAATGCCGTGATCACCATTGGCACTTTCGATGGCGTACACCTTGGCCACAGGCAGATCATTGAAAGCCTAAAGGCTGCGGCTGCAATGGTTGACGGTGAATCGGTCATCATCACTTTTCATCCACATCCGCGAAAAGTTGTTTCTTCAGTCTTTACCGGCGTCCGGCTCATTAATACATTAACTGAAAGAATTGAATTATTAGGCAACACGGGCATTGATCACCTGGTGGTGATCCCCTTTACCGATTTTTTTGCCAACCAGTCAGCCGAAGCTTATATCAGTGATTTCCTGGTACAGAAATTCAAGCCGCATACCATCATTATCGGTTACGATCATCGTTTTGGAAAAGACCGCAGCGGTGATTACAGGCTGCTGGAAGAAAAGGCCCCTATTTATAATTATAAGCTTAAAGAGATTCCTGAACACCTTCTTGATGCCGTAAAAGTAAATAGCACCAATATCCGCAGTGCCATCATACATAGCAATATTGATGAAGCCAATAAATTACTGGGCTACCAATTTTTCTTTGAAGGAGAAGTGATACATGGCGATAAAGTGGGCCGCGAATTAGGTTATCCTACGGCCAATTTAAAAAGCGCCGATGAGGATAAGATCGTTTTGGGTGATGGCATTTATGCCGTGTATGCAACAGTTGAAGGGAAGAACTACAAAGGCATGATGAGTATCGGTTTCAGGCCAACCGTAAATGGCAAGGCCCGTGTGACAGAAGTGAATATTTTTGATTTTGATCAGCAGGTATATGGTAAGAAGATCAGGGTCATTGTAAAAAGATATTTACGAAGCGAAGTAAAGTTTGATGGGCTGGAAGCATTGAAAATACAATTGCATAAGGATAAAGAGGAAAGCCTGAAATACTTATAGATCATTTAAGAGATCATCTTCACTACCATCTCCCGCATCAACGAAGCATCTGAAGTGCCGGTATCGCCCACTCCCACCCCTTTTAAATTGTACTGGTGCAGTAATAATAATATTCTTTCAATGCCATCATAGCCATAATTGCGAATGGTTTCCAATGCATTCTTTACAGCAGTGGCATTAAAATAAAAATGAGGTTTTAAAGCTGCTTCACTCCTGTCGTTCATACCAAAAACAGTATACACTTTACTGAAGCTGGAATACAGCGCCGGAAGTACCATTTGTATCGGCCCTGCCTTAGGATTTCCTTCAAAATATTTAATGATGGTGATGGCCTTGCCAAGGTCCTTTTTTGCAATAGCCGCCTGCAATTCAAAAACATTGTACTCTTTGCTGATGCCGATGTATCGTTCAATATCATCTTCAGTTATATCCCTTTTCCCTTTTAAATTAAGGGCAAGTTTTTCAATTTCGTTGACGATACGGTTCAGGTCATTGCCGATATGCTCGTCCAGCAGGCTTACAGCTTTTGAATTGATCGTGTATCCTTTTGACCGTACATATTCCCCGATCCATTCGGCCAGTTTATAATCCTTTACCTTTTCGGAATTGAATATTTCTGCAGACTGTTTAAGCAGTTTGTAGAGTTTGGTCCGTTTATCGAATGTCTTGCCTTTATATCCAACAACAAAAATGGTGGAATGTAAGGGGTTCTCGAAATAACTTTCCAGCTTATCGATATCCTTCATCTGCTGCGCTTCTTTCAGCAATACCACCTGCCGCTCGGCGAACATGGGATAACGTTTACAGGCATTGATCACCGCAGGCCATTCGGCATCCTTGCCGTAAAAAACAGTGAGATTAAATCCTGCTTCTGCTTCATCAAGGATATAGTGCTCCGCATGATCCATTACCATATCGATATAGTAATCCTCCTCTCCCTCAAGCCAGTAAAGGCTTTTGAAGCTTTTCTTTTTCCAGTCGCTAATGATCTTTTCGGCGCTCATGCAGCAAAGATAAATATTAGGTAAGAGCAAAAAAAAGAGAAAAAGAGGAATGAATTTAATCTTACCCTCTTTTTCTCATTTTCTCATTTGGTCCCCTAATTAATTTTAAAGAGATCAATGAAAGGTCATATTATTACTTATGCTTGACCGTTGTTTTTGTCTTAGGTGTTTTACCAAGTTCCTGGCCACCGAGGTTATTGGTGGGCTTACGCAAACTATGTCCACCATTGAGGGTTAGGTTACTGGTTGGCTTTACCGATTTTGTAGTTTTTACATCCATCGTCCCGTCGGTAAAGTGATTGGTTGTTTTATGGGTTACTGTAGTGGTTTTCACTTTTTGGGCATCTACAGTAAAACCAAACAACATTA
>JANYIM010000007.1 GCA_025362055.1 Bacteroidota bacterium | reverse complement strand
CATTTTTTGGCGAGGCCATCTATTTCCTTTTTGCCAATACCTGCTAAAATTTTACTCTGCGCCTGCACAAAATTTCCTGCAAGGTTATAATCCAGTATCCTCCTGATGAATCCTGCTTTTTGAAAACTGGTCTCATATCTTAATGCATCGCTTTGGCCGATCGCATTCCTGGTAAAACTTAATTCATCAGCAGTGATGCCATTAGCAGCATAATTCTTTATTTCCTTCATGGTTTCAATCAATGCACTGTCGGTGGCATCAGCCCTGATACCCGAACTGAAAGTATAATTGCCGCTATACTCATCACCGGCGAAAGAAGAACGGGCGCCATAGGTCCAGCCCTTATCTTCCCGTAGGTTCATGTTCAGATGACTGTTAAAAGACCCGCCCAGTACATAATTCATTAGACCCGATTTATAGTATTCACCCGTTGCATCATATTTTAACCCGGTAACATACCCCACCCTGAATTCTGTTTGCGCTGCCTTAGGTACATCTACTAAATAGATCTTTGTTTTTGTTACTTCGGGTACGCTTCCGGGTAAGGGGAGCATCACCTTTTTATTGGGGAGCATATTTAAAAAACTAAGCTTTGGTTCTATTTCAGCTTGCGTAATATCTCCAACGATCACCACTTTTGTGCCCTGGGAAGTAATGTAATTATCATAATAATCCTGTACATCTTTTAAGGTAAGGTTTTTGATCGTGTGCTCAGTGCCGTTTTCACTCATGCCTAAAATATTATTACTGCCATAATTCAATTTACTGTACACTGCAGATGCAATGGCTGCCGGCTGTGATTTTGCCTGCTTGAATCCTTCCATTGCCTGTTTTTGTAAACGATCAAATGATTCTTCGGTGAAATTTGGATGAAAGATCCTTTCCTGTAATAACTCCAGTGTTTTATCAACATTCTTTTTTAAACATTGCACGTTAAAATTGATACTGTTAAGGTCACTGTTCACATTGATGCTGCTGCCCAATTTTTGTAACTCTACTGCCATCTGTTCGGCTGTGTATTTTTTTGTGTCTTCTCCCAACATGCTGGCAACCATGTCTGCAAGTCCAATCTTTGCGGTATCATTTGCCTGTGCAAGATGCCCGCCGGGAATGCTTATAGATAAAGCGATAACTGGTAACTCTGTATTTTGCGCACTGATGATCTTTACGCCATTCGTAAGATCTTTTTTCCAGAATGGCGGAATAGTTACAACAGGGTTGGGCCCGTTACCGGGTAATTTACTGCGGTCAAAATTATCTGTGCCTTTTACATAATGCAATCCTTCATAGCCATAATTGGGCTTTACATAGTTACCTGCATCAACCGTATAATTATCAGGCGCAGCGATCATTTTATCCTTGTCCTGCCCCTTAGTTATAACGCTTACGGTTACACTATGCTTGCCTTTAATGTAATCGTTGTACACGCGCCATACATCTTCTTTGGTAACAGAGCGGTACATTTCTATTTGCTTCACGATCATATTAGGGTTGCCGGCTATTGTCTGGAACAGCGCCAATTGAGACCCTTTGCCCTGTACACTCTGTAACCTGTTCATGTTCAGTGCTTCCATACTACCTTTGAATTTGGCGATATCTTCATCTATTACGCCACGTGTTTCAAAAGCTGTCAACGCATCTTTCAGCAATGAATCCATAGAAGCCAGTGATTTACCGGGGAAGGGCGTTATGCGGAAAGAGAATTCGCCTGCCAATTCCTGTGTCTGGCTAAAAGCACTTGCCTGTAAAGCCTTTTTTGGTTTCACCAATTGTTGATAGAGAATGGAAGTTTTTCCTTGTCCTAATATCTGAGCAAGACATGTCAATGCCGCTACATCTTTATTATAGTCGGGTACTGTTGGATAAGCTTTTGATAACTGTGGCAACCTTGCATAATTATCCGTGTACGAAACATAGCGATCTGATTCAACCACTACTTTCGGTAATACCGTTTTCTGCACATCGGGCCCTTTAGGAATAGAACTAAAGTATTTTTCTGCCAACTTAACCACATCAGCTGTTTTTACGTCACCCGCCACCGTTAGTGTTGCATTATTTGGGCCATACCATCTTAAAAAAAAGTTTTTCAGGTCATTTACACTTACCCTGTTCAGGTCTTCTACATAGCCAATGGTTAACCAACTGTAGGGATGCCCATAAGGGTATAAATTTTTTGAAGTGAATTCGCCTGTTAAACCATAAGGGCGGTTATCATAGTTCTGGCCACGTTCATTCTTTACAGTGCTGCGCTGGTTTTCAAATTTTTCCTGCGTAACAGCATCAAGCAAAAAACCCATGCGGTCTGCTTCCAACCAGATCATTTTTTCGAGTTGGTTATTTGGCGCCGTTTCAAAATAATTGGTACGGTCTTCGTTGGTACTTCCATTCAGGTTACCGCCAGCTTCCGTTACAATTTTAAAATGCTGGCCTTTGGTAACATGGTCACTCCCCTCAAACATCATGTGTTCAAAAAAATGGGCAAAGCCGCTTTTGCCGATCTCTTCCCTCGCACTGCCTACATGATAGGTCACGTCTACATACGCGATAGGGTCACTATGATCTTCATGAATGATGATGGTAAGGCCGTTGGGCAAAACGTATTTTGAATAAGGGATGATTATTTCATCACCCTTCTTCTCTACTTTCTCTATCAGTTTGGCCTGACTAAACGCTGTTTGCGAGATAATGAACAGCGAGGCGATAATAGCAATTAACTTTATACGCATAGTAGTTGTTTTTTGAACTTCAAATAAAAGCAAAAAAGAGGAAGAATCGCAGCCTTCTGCCAAATAATTGGAATTTGAGCAGGCAGGGTTCATTATTTTTGATAAAAAATATTCTATATGCGTAATAACCAAGAGATCGATTACAAGATTTACGGGGAAGAACTCCAGTTCGTAGAAATTGAACTGGACCCCAATGAGACCGCTGTTGCCGAAAGCGGCGCCTTCATGATGATGGACAATGGCATTGAAATGCAAACCATGTTTGGTGATGGCAGCCAGCAACAGGATAACAGCCTGCTGGGTAAATTATTCAGCGCCGGGAAGCGTTTACTCGTAGGCGAGAGTTTATTCATGACAGCCTTTACCAATACCGGCACCGGGAAAAAGAAAGTAAGCTTTGCTGCACCTTACACGGGTAAGATCATCGTATTTGACCTGCAGGCCCTGGGTGGAAAGATCATTGCACAGAAAGATGCATTCCTCTGTGCAGCGAAAGGTGTAAGCATTGGCATTGAATTTCAAAAAAGATTGGGCACCGGCATTTTTGGTGGAGAAGGCTTTATCATGGAAAAGCTGGAAGGGGATGGATTGTGTTTTGCCCATGCAGGCGGGTATGTAGTGGAGAAAGAATTACAGGCAGGTGAATTATTGAAAGTAGATACCGGTTGCGTGGTGGCCTATACTCCGGGGATCGATTTTGACATTGAATTCATCCGTGGCATTAAGAACTGGATGTTTGGTGGCGAAGGATTATTCTTTGCCATATTAAAAGGGCCGGGTAAAGTGTGGTTGCAATCATTACCCATTAGCCGACTGGCGGGCAGGTTGCAGGAATATACGTATCACCGTAAAGAAGAAGGAAGTATTTTGGGAGGGCTGGGTAATTTATTGGATGGAAGGGAATAAAGGCCTCGCTTGAAGATTTGACACAACTATTTTTTAATGAAGTATGAAAAAGAAAATACTTTTTGTTTGTATCGAAAATAGTAATCGCTCCCAGATGAGCCAGGCATTTGCAAAAATGTATGGTGAAAATAACATCGAAGCATACAGCGCAGGTAGCAAACCCAACGGTGTCATCAATCCAAAAGCCATCACGGCAATGAAAGAGTTGGGTTATGACCTTAGCGAACACGATAGTAAAAGCCTTGATGAAGTAAAACAATATGCCCCTTTCGATGCCGTGGTAACCATGGGTTGTGGAGATGCATGCCCCTGGATGCCGGCAAAAAAATTCATCGACTGGCAGATACCCGATCCCAAAAACCTGGAACCCCAACAATTCAATGCAATAAGGGACCTCATCGAAAGGAAAGTAAAAGAATTGATCAGTGAATTGGGATAAAAGGGAATATTCCATAGAAGTTGGCCACCGATAGCACAGATCATTTTACTTTTTATTCAGTGTTGATCTGTGGCAACCTTTTACCGGAGGCAAAACCCCTCCTCATTTCTCAACTTCCGTATCTTTGCCGCATGGAACAGTTGTTACAACAAATTGACGGGTATAAGAAGGAGATCGCCACATACGATGAAGGCGATGCAGAAACATTTCGTATCAGGTGGCTTGGCACAAAGGGCCTGGTGAAGACCATCATGGGCGAAATGAAAAATGTTGCGCCTGAACAGAAAAAAGAAGCGGGGCAATTATTGAATGAATTCAAATTATTTGCCGAACAGCGGTATGAAGAATTAAAAGCTGTCTCTGCAAATTCAAAATCCATCCAGCCTCAGGCGGGACAAAATTCAAAACCGGACCTGACCTTACCCGGTGACCCTACACCGTTAGGTTCCCGTCATCCCATCAGCCTGGTAAAGAACCAGGTTGTGCGTATTTTTCAGCGTTTAGGCTTTGCCGTTGCTGAGGGCCCCGAGATAGAAGACGACTGGCATAATTTTACAGCACTCAATTTACCCGATAACCATCCCGCACGTGATATGCAGGATACATTTTATATCTCACAAAATCCGGATTGGCTGCTGCGTACACACACTTCCAATGTGCAGGTGCGTGAAATGGAAAAAGGCAAACTGCCGGTCAGGATCATCTGCCCGGGAAGAGTATATCGAAACGAGACCATCAGCGCAAGGGCGCATTGTTTTTTTCACCAGGTAGAAGGCCTGTATATTGCCGAAAATGTTTCTTTTGCCGACCTGAAACAAACACTGTACTTTTTTGTACAGGAAATGTTCGGCGCCACCGTGAAGATCCGTTTTCGCCCAAGTTACTTTCCATTTACTGAGCCCAGTGCCGAAATGGACATCAGTTGCCTGATCTGTAATGGCGAGGGTTGCAGTGTTTGTAAAAAAACAGGTTGGGTGGAAATTTTAGGATGTGGCATGGTGCATCCCAATGTATTGGACAACTGTGGTATCGACAGTAATAAATACACGGGCTTTGCATTTGGTATGGGTATCGAAAGAATTACAATGCTCAAATACCAGATAAAAGACCTGCGTTTATTCAGTGAAAATGATCAGCGGTTTTTGAAACAGTTTACCAGTGCTGTCTGATGCATCATTTCGATATAAGGACTTCCAACCACCAGGCATCTTATCCTGCAATTACTAATAAAACGGGTAGTTTTTTTGATCGTTAAAAGCATTTATGTCTCAACCAATAAATACCATCTGCGTTATCGGTGCCGGTACCATGGGTAGCGGCATTGCACAGGTAGCGGCGCAAAACGGATTCTATACATTATTATTTGATATCAATAGCGAAGTGCTGGAAAAAGGAAGGGTGTCCATTCAAAAGAACCTGCAATGGCTCGTTGATAAACAAAAGATCTCCGCTGCAGAAAAAGAAATTATTTTTCAGCGAATACAATTCATCACCGATACCAATGATTGTTTGGCAGATGTTATCATTGAAGCCATTGTAGAAAAAATTGAAGCAAAGGTCTCCATCCTTAACCAGCTTGCAGAAGTGAACCATGCTGAAGTGATCTTTGCCACCAACACATCTTCACTTTCTGTTTCAGAGATACAAAAAGGCGTTGATCATCCTGAACGGGTGGTAGGGATGCATTTTTTTAATCCTGCACCATTGATGAAATTAGTGGAAGTGGTAAAGGGAGATCAAACCTCGGAGGAAGCGGCAGCAAGCATTTATGGGCTTTGCAAGCAAATGAATAAAACGCCTGTTATGTGTAAAGACGCACCCGGTTTTATTGTGAATCGTGTGGCAAGGCATTATTACCTGGAAGCCATGAAGCTGGTGGAAAGCGGTATTGCAACTATCGAAGATGTGGATGCCGTTATGGAAGCAACAGGTTTTAAAATGGGCCCTTTTAAACTAATGGACCTGATCGGTATGGACATCAACCTTGCTGTATCAACATCTCTGTATGAAGCGTTCGATAAAGAAGAACGTTTTAAACCTTCACCATTACAGGTAGATAAGGTTGCTAAAGGAGAACTGGGAAAGAAGGCGGGGAAGGGCTTTTATGAGTATAATTAAAAATTAAGGTATTGCGTTATTAAAATCATGATCGCTGATTGATATGAATGAGAGCTGATTTTGCAGATTATTATGCAGGATATTTAATAATACAATACATCAATAATTCCTCATTAACACATTACTGATATAGTATGATTTTAGTTACCGGCGGCGCAGGCTTATTAGGCAAAGAATTGATCATACAATTGCTTGCACAGGGAAAGCAAGTACGCGCTATCTATAATAAAACACCATTACCGGATTTTCATTCCGATAAACTGGAGCAAGTTCAATGCAATATTTTAGATGTGACTGGTTTGGAAGAAGCAATGAAAGGAATTGAACAGGTTTATCATTCAGCTGCGATCGTCACCTTCAACCCAAAAAAGAAAAGAGAACTTTTTAAGATCAATATTGAGGGCACCGCCAATGTGGTGAATGCAGCACTGGACGCAGGTGTAAAAAAAATGGTGCACGTGAGTTCTGTGGCAGCACTGGGACGCATACGCGAAAATATCCCCATCAATGAAACAATGAACTGGACAGAAGAGACCAGTAACAGCCGTTACGGGCAAAGTAAATACCTGGCAGAACTGGAAGTGTGGCGTGGCATTGGCGAAGGGTTGGATGCGGTGATGGTGAATCCTGTACTGATCCTTGGAGATGGGGATTGGAACAGCAGTTCATCCCGTGTATTTAAATCGGTGTATGAAGAATTTCCCTGGTATACCGATGGCATTACAGGATTTGTAGATGTACGCGACGTAGCAAAAGCCATGATACAATTAATGGATAGCAATATCAGTGCTGAACGTTTCATCATCAGTGCGGAGGACAGGAATTTCCAGGATGTGTTTAACCTGATCGCAAAAGCATTTGGAAAAAAACCTCCGCATAAAAAAGTAACGCCTGCGTTGGCAAAGATCGTATGGCGACTTGAGGCCATCAAAAGCCGCTTTACCGGCAAGGAACCATTGGTAACAAAAGAAACTGCTGCGACAGCACTGGCTAAAGTGCATTTTGATAACAGTAAATTAAAAAGATATCTTCCCGGTTTCACTTACAGGGCCATTGAAGAAACCATTGCCCATACTTGCGCCTTATTACAACAAAAGCTTAACAGTCAGTAATGTAAATTTGTGTTTTACGGAAACTGTCAATGCTGAAGAGTGCAGCATCTCGACGTAAACATTATTTTATCCATTATCAGTTTAATTCAATAAATATCAAATGAAAAAAATCATTCCCTTTTTATTGGCTATTATTATTTCATTACCTGTACTTTCCCAAACCACCTATACCATCAGCGGAAAAATAATTGATGCGGAAACTAAACTTCCCCTGCAGGCTGCGTCTGTATTTGCACAAAACACTACCTTAGGCACCGCTACCAATGCTGATGGATATTTTAAACTGGAATTGCCCAATGGCGGCTACGACCTGGTAGTATCTTTCACGGGCTACCAGCCGGAAACAAGAAGGATCACAACTGCTGATGCAGGCGATAGGAACATCGTGATAGAAATAAAACAAAAAGAAAAAGAAATGCAGGATGTTGTGATAAGATCAACTTCTGAAGTGGCAGACGGCCTGGAAAAATACGGCGATTTCTTTTTAGAGAACTTCATCGGCAAAACTCCCAATAGCGCAGCATGCACTATCAAGAATAAGGAAGTACTTAAATTTTATTTCTACAAAAGAAGGAACAAGTTAAAGGTAACGGCCACCGCCCCGCTTGAAATTGTAAATAATGCACTTGGGTATACAATAAAATATACGTTGGATTCTTTTACGCATGAATATGAAACGCAACTAAACCAGTACACAGGTTATCCTTTGTTTGAAGAGATGCAGCCCGCGAATGAAGAGCAAAGGACCAAATGGAATGCGGCACGCAGTGTTGCGTACAATGGTTCCATCCTGCATTTCATGCGAAGCCTTTATCAAAAACGATTAAAGGAAGAGGGGTTTGAGATACAGTTCCTCATAAAAGATAGCGTTTCAGAAACAGCCATTCCCGTAAAAAATTTCTATGGAGGAATGAATTATGCAATGGATGACAGCAACATGGTATTGTCGGTAAGGCCCAATCAAAAAAATGTTGCGGTCATTTATAAAAATGAAAAACCTGATCCGCTATTCCTGCAAGCCAATCCCGAAACCAATCCCAAATTTGAACTATCCGTCTTAACCTTTTTACCGGGTGGCTCAATCAGCATCGAGCAAAACGGTTATTACTACGATCAGCACGATATCACCATTAATAGTTATTGGGATTGGGAAAAAGTAGGGGATATGCTGCCGAATGATTATGTGGGGAAGTAGGGAATTAGATAATGGATACAGTATGATATAGAATAAAATCTGAGAATGAATTCACTTTACGGGATGGGGACAGTATCCGTTCTTATTTCCCCATCACTTTCTCCCACAACTCCGGTATCCTTTTTACCCAAACCAGTTCCCTTGATTTTTCTTTTGCTTCCAGTATTGGCGAGCCCAAATAAGCTTTACCGCCTTCAACATCTCCACCAACCCCACTTTGTCCGTAGATCACCGCATTTTCTCCAATGGTCAGCGTTTTACTTACACCTACCTGTCCCCATAAAGTAACCCCGTCTTTCAAGGTAACTACTCCTGCGATACCCACCTGTGCAGCGAGCAGGCAATTTTTACCCAGTACGGTATCATGGCCGATATGGATCATATTATCCATCTTGGTTCCCTTGCCGATAATGGTATCGTGGCTCACCCCACGATCGATGGTACAACCGGCTCCTATTTCCACAAAATCTTCAATGATCACCCGGCCGCAATCGGGCATTTTTTTGTACCATAATTCGCGGTCTTTTTTGGTGTTATAATAAAAGGCATTGCTGCCAATTACGGTGCCGCTTTGTATGATCACATTGTTGCCGATAATGCAATGATCCATGATGGATACATTGGGATAAATGATGCAGTTTTTTCCAACACTTACATGGTTGCCGATAAATGAATTTGGATAAATAAATGTGCCTTCACCAACAACAGCGGAATCACTTATATTTTTTGAACAGGGTTCAAAAGGGCGAAAATGATCGACGATCTTACAATAGGCTTCAAAAGGATTGTCAACGATCAACAAGGCTTTTCCTTCGGGAACATTTACGGCCTTATTGATAATAATAAATGTTGCCGCACTGTTGATACACTTGTCGTAATATTTTGGATGATCAACAAAAACCAGGTCGCCTTTTTCCACTTTGTGAATTTCATTGATACCTGTTGCGGACCCATCGCCAATTAATTTTGCGTTGATAAGTTCAGCTATCCATTGTATGGAAACGGGAGAAGGGAATTGCATAAAAAATAAATTTTAGCAAAGGTAGGTTGCTTTGCATTTACTTCATATTTACCGCTAAAATGGATGAATCGGGCTAAATATTGGCTATCGGAGCAATTATTTTAAAAAATATTTTTTTTGAAAATGGAGTTAAAATGCACCAACGTAAAACCATAACTTTCTGTTTTACTGATAAAAAAAAGCAACAAATAAAAAACAATAATTCAAATATCGATCATCGGAGAGTATAGTAAAATCAATACTTTCAGCAGATAACAATTTCCTCTTGTAATTGTAATGCGGTTGATAATCTAAAAGATCCATCTGCAGTAACCTGCATTAATCATAATTAATCATCAATCCCTTATCCACAGTAATAAAAAAAATGTTAATAAAAAACCCTGCAAATATTTTTCTATTAGGAGAAATTATTTTTAATATTGTGTAGGGAATCTTGGTTCCCGGTACTTACTAACCCATCTATATAGCGGGCCCGACCATCAAAAGTCGGGCCTTTTTATTTTTATCAAGTCGACTTTAATTTTTTATTTCATCAAAATGGAAAATTCAAATATGAAAAAAAATGGTTTTAGTATCAGCACGGATAAGGCAAAACTGAATATCACCCTTGTGCATGATTATTTGTGCAATGAAAGTTATTGGGCAAAAAACATTCCTGTTGATATTGTAAAGAAAAGTATTGAAGGATCGTTTTGTTTTGGTGTCTATCACCAGGATGACCAGGTTGGATTTGCAAGAGTTATAACTGATCATGCAACATTTGCTTACCTCGCCGATGTTTTTATCATAGAAAAATTCCGTGGCAAAGGATTAAGTAAATGGATGATGGAAGCGATCATGGGGCACCCGGATCTGCAAGGGCTTCGCAGGTGGATGCTCGCCACTAAAGATGCACATTACCTGTACGCAAAATTTGGCTTTAAACCGCTGGATAAACCGGAGCGGATCATGGGGTTAAGGCCCTTTGAGGAATACCCTGGAGGATAATTGGTAGTGGGTATTGGGTAGTTGGCAATTGTGGACCTGTGGTCGATGGTCTGCTGCCTCCAATATCCATTGCCGGGAATCCGTTATCTTGCAAAAAAATAAAAATATTCTCATGCTTAAATCAATGACAGGTTTTGGAAGGGCAGAACAAACAGTAAATGAAAAAACATTTTTAGTTGAGATAAAAGCCCTCAATGGCAAGCAATTTGAATTGCAGCTGAAATTGCCGCCATTATTAAGGCCTTATGAATTTGAGATCCGCAATACCCTGCAGGAACATTTGATAAGGGGCACCATAGATTGTACCGTAAACATAAAACAGAACGGAACCTCCAAACCTGTAAATATCAATACCGACCTCATCAAAGCTTATTATCACCAGATAGAAAAACTAGCAGGCGAATTAAATATTGATACCAACTCTGTATTAAGTGCATTACTTCGCCTTCCGGAAGTAGTAACGCCCACCAATGATATTTTAAGCGGACCTGATTTTGTGGAATTCAGTAAAGTATTATCGGCTGCATTGAATGACCTGAACCAACACCGCACAGAAGAAGGAGCCGTATTGGAAAAAGACCTGCTTAAACGCATCACCAATATCAATGAACAGGAAGAAGCCATTTTAAAACTGGAACCCAATCGCCAGAAAAGAATTAAAGACGAAATAAACCAGTTGCTCGAAAAACACGTGGGTAAGGAAAATATTGACAATAACCGGATGGAACAGGAGCTCATCTATTATATGGAAAAGATAGACATTCATGAAGAACAAATCCGCCTGCGCCAGCATTGCGAATTCTTTCAATCTATTTTGCAACAACCCGAGGAAGGGAAAGGAAAGAAATTATCATTTATTTTGCAGGAGATCGGCCGCGAAATAAATACTACCGGCAGCAAAGCCTATGATGCAGATATTCAAAAATGCGTGGTGAAGATGAAAGATGAACTCGAAAAGGCAAAAGAACAGGTATTGAATGCATTGTAAAAAAATAAGCAATAAAATAATCAGTCGCCTGATTGCGCATGAAAAAGAACACTATATATAAACTTTGGTCTTTCTTATTACCTATTGCCTATTGCCTGTTCATCCCTTCTTGTACCCAGCTCGATGTTTTCGAAAAAGACACCATTATCCCAAAATATCAATGGCAAAGCGATTTTACTGCAAAAGGAAGCTTTATCATAAAAGATACCCTGGCATCCTATAATATTTACCTGGTCCTCCGCCATACAGATGCCTATAAATACAATAATATCTGGCTGAATATCGGCTTACAAGCCCCGGGCGACAGCCTGAATTATCAAAAGATCGACCTGGTACTGGGAAGCGACGTTAATGGATGGGAAGGCAATGGGATGAATGATATCTGGGAGATCAGGAAATTATTGAATGGAGAGCCCCGCCGCTTTAAAAAGGCTGGGACCTATAGTTTCAGCATTGGCCAGATCATGCGGGACAACCCCCTCCCGGACATCATGAGTGCTGGCTTAAGGATAGAAAAATCGGGCTTAACAGATAAAAATTAACAAACCCAGCTAACACAAATCCCCGATCTGCTCGTTTTAACAAAACAATTCTTTATTTTGCACATTAATTATGAAGATGAAAACGCTCACTATTTTATTCTTTATCGTGCTGGGGTATAATGCCAATGCACAGCGATACGATTATGTACAGCAGGGAGAGTTCGGTATTACTGCAGGAGCTGCTCATTATTTTGGTGACCTTAATACAAGGGCTGCCATCAACCGCCCCAAACCTGCATTAGGAATTTTTTTCCGCAAACAATTCGGTAATTATATAGGGATGCGCGTGAGCGCTCATTATGCCCAGTTAGGATATAGCGATGTTTATAGTAAGAATGATTATCAAAAAACAAGGAACCTTAGTTTCAATACCAATATATGGGAGCTGGCCGTACAGGGTGATTTCAATTTCTTTAAATTCATCCCGGGAGACCCTGAACACCTGTTTACGCCTTATGTAACATTGGGTGCAGGCGTGTTCACCTATGATCCTTATGCTTACATAGATGGTAATAAGGAATTCCTGCGTCCATTGGGTACCGAAGGGCAGCTAAGCGGGTACCAGGGCAGAAAACCATATAGTACAATGGCATTTTGTATTCCTTTAGGCGTAGGTGTTAAGTATAATATCAGCGATAAGATGAATCTCTCCTTCGAGATCACACAACGTTTTACCAATACAGATTATATAGATGATGTGAGTACTACCTATGCCGGTAGTAATGCGCCCGGATTTACTGATGCTCTTGGCAAACCAACTACAGCCGGTTTGCTTCAGGACCGCTCTTACGAGGTCAATCCTACTAATCCACTGGGTGTAGCAGGAAGACAAAGAGGATGGAGCAAACAAAAAGACCAGTACATTATTGCAGAGATCGGTATATCTATGAATATTGGAACTTACAGGTGCCCAAGCGCAAATTAAGCAGCCTATTCCAGCCTGAAGCCTGATCAGCTCAATTTTAACCCATCGCCATAGCGTTTATTATTCTATTAGATAATATGTTTGTTATTTGATAAAATATTCTATATTTACAGTCCCCCAAGCCCGATAAGGGCAAATTTTAAAGCTTACCAAGTACCCCAACCAAAGAATAACAAAACCACAAGTCCTCTTCATTCTGTGATGAGACCATAGTTTTTTAATTCCAAAAAAATTAAACTATGGCGTTCATTCGCAACTGTTTTGTTATAACAGTAATGGTCTTTTGTATGATGATCACAAAGGCCCAGTCTGTTTACTATCCCGCACAGTCTTCCCAATTACTGAAGGCAACTGCTGCTGATATAGCAATGCTTTTACAAAAAGCCATTGCCGGCAGTCATTTTGATGTAAAGGAATACAGCACCCTGCCTGCTACCGGAATTATTTTTATATACGATTCTTCCATTAACACTAACAATTCCTGCAAAGTTGAAAGTAACGGAACTGACCTTATTAAATTTACTGCTGCACAGGATAATGGTTTGATCTTCGGTGTTTATCAATACCTGCAGCAGGCCGGGTTCCGGTTTTACCAACCCGGAAGTATCTGGGAAATTATTCCATCATTGAATTCTCCTTATAAAAATATTAATATAACCTATACGATCGCTTTTAAATACAAGAGTTGGTTCATCAGTGGTGGCCATAACCGCTGGGCAATGGACAATAATGCAGATTACGGGTGGGATACTTATTTTGGTGCGAATGGCCACAACTGGGCATTGTACCAGCGCCGTAACGGGATGACGGGCAGTTATCATTTTGCTGGCCACCGTGGCGATATCATGACGGGTAATTACCTTCAGACCATAAAGAACAATCCATGTTATGTAGCCTGTTATGATGGTTCAAGGCTGGCAGGTACACATTCTGTTCCGGATATCAATAATAACCCTGCAATGCAATTGTGGAGTACAACTATCGAGCAACAGTACACGCAGTTTAAAAATACCATCTACGGTAATAAACCTTTATACGCCAATTACTATCGCAATTTCGATTTCAATTATAATAATATCGGTATCGAAGTACCGGATGGCGCACAATGGGGTAACTCAAAAGACAATAGCGGCTGCAGCAGTTTGGATTATCCTGCAGAAAGTGACCAGCATTTTACCCTGGCTAATTTTACTGCACAACAATTACATGCTCTTTATCCTGAAAAACGCTTTCAGTTATACGCCTATTCCGGCCATGCGAATACACCATCAGCAGGTATTTCAATAAATGATAAAATAGATGTGCAGGTAATACCCACGGCATTTCAAAATGAAAGCAGCGCAAAAGGGCTACTCAACCGCTGGTACAATAAGACCAATGCGATCTCCGAATATCATTACCTGAATATTCCTCAATGGGGCGGCGAAACACCGATGTTCTATCTCGGTGACCTGAAGGCCACTTTACAAAGGGCCAAAGAGAAGAACAGCCAGGGTATTGTATGGGAAGCTTCTCCGGCAAAATTTGCAAGCCTTCCTTTTTTACTGGCAGCCAATAATAATTTACAGGACAATGTTCCGGTAGACAGCACCCTGCGTAATTTCTGTGATGATATGTTTGCAGGAGCCAATAACAGCGTTTACGCATTGCTGCAATCATGGAGTGATGATAAGACCATTTCTACGGGAGATTTTATCCAGGACAATAAATACAAACTTCCGTTATACCTGCAGTTATTGAATGACGCCGTTCGGCAAACAAACAATGCTTCGGCTGTAGTGAAAGAAAGGATACAGGAATTAAAAGCATATGTGCATTATATGGTGTTGTATTACGACTGGTTATTTGATCAAAGATACAACACTGCAAAATCAGATAAGGCAGCCGCATTATGTATCTATCTTGCCAAAATAAATAAACTGCAATTGGTGAACAGTTATTTTTTGATCGCTGATATCACCAGCAGGTATGGCGCTGCCAATAATTTTTACACACAATACAATGTAACCAATGGCACTGCTTATCAAAACGGTACTCTTCCTTTAATAACACCTGAAGAAATTAATAATAATTTTCAGTACGATCTTGGCAACCAGGGGCACCTTATAAGTGATTACAACCTGGAAATAGCAGCAGCTGTTAAAGAACAGTTTGTGAACGGCGATCTTAGTCCGCTTAAGAAGATCAGTGTAAAGATCAGTTATACCAATGGTGCCAATTACCCCAACAGGAGCGAGTTTTATATTGATGCACCAGCCGCAGGAAATTTTAGCATAGCATACACGCCACATTTTAATATGCCCGGTAAAGGCTATATTAATTTTACGGCAGAAGCAACGGGAAAGGCCCTGCAGGTGATAAAAGATTTTTCCATTGATAATAACAGTGCGGCAGGCGTATTGAATATTTCTATACCATCCGCAGGCACCTATAAGCTTACTGTAGTTTCAAAATACCAGTCGTCGGTGGACCTTGTGATCAGCACCAACGGAAATTATTTTTACAAGAATGGTCCCTTCCTTGGCAATAAGACGGAAAATTACCGGCTTGACCTGCTTAGCCTGCCAGGCTATTTTCATGTACCCAATAACGTTAGTAAACTGTTCTTCAGTGTTAATAATTCAAACCCTGGCGGCGCCGGTTTTGCCACTGCAGAAGATATCAGCAAGGCCTTTGTTATTAAAGACAATAACGGCAACACCGTAATACCGCATTTAGTGACTCCCGGAGACTCTGCATTGTTTTATCTTGACGTACCTGCAGGAAGCAATAATACATTTTGGCAAGTGTATAAAATGGAGCAATATAATTTGTGCTTTGCCAATATCAGCAACCTGCAATGGTATGCCGAAAGAAAACCCTGTAGCAATGCCAACTTTACGGTTGCCATTATCAGTAAGAACGGGAATTGTATAACACAGTTAACAGCAACAGGCAACGCCGCCGGCCTGCAGTGGGAAGTAAGTGACGCAGGACGTTGGTTCACGTACAAAGACCAGGCAGTGGTAAACTTACCCGACTATACTTCTCCCAATGCCATTGTAACATTAAAGAATGCCAATAACTGCAGCGTTACCAAGCGTCTTGGTGATGATGAAAAATTTTTACGGGCCAAAGAAGCCTGCGCCAGTGGCGCATCATTACCGAATATTTCTGTGATACCCGTTTTATATCCAATTCCATCACATGGCATCTTCAATTGTTTACAGAATGAGGCAGTCCTTACCGCTGACGAGATCAGCATTACGAATAACCAGGGTTTATTGGTTGCCAGTTTTAAAAATGCAAGACAATTCGATATCGGCCAGTTTGCAGCAGGCGTATATTGGTACCGGTTAGTTGTAAAGGGAGACATATTTACCGGGAAGCTTGTAAAGCTGTAGTATTTTATGCAAAACTTGTTTGATCATTTCTGCATACCCACAAATACCTAAACCCAGGCCATGTGCATTAATTCCACGCAGAAGATATTTTTTTTTATTCTCGGGGTAGGGGCTTTATTGGCGCTGGTATATTACCTGGCATTCATTGTACCGGGTATCGGCCAATATGTATACGTTGCTGTTATAGGGGTTGCCTGCCTTTTCGTTTTGTATGTCAGTGTGATGCCATTGCTTGGCTTTTTATCGGAGCGGGCCACAAACATTTTAAATGTTTACCTTGATGAAACAGGTGCGGGTATTCATATATTTTCGGCCTATTCCGTATCAAGGTACAAGGTATTCAAGCCACCCATCAGGTATATTCAGCACTATTTCATCGTAACGGCAACGGGTAAATTGTATTATAAAATTCTCTTTAGCCACGAACAACAAGCACTTGCCGGAGAAAGCGGGTATGCCGGATTTTTTACTTTTGAAACAAGTGTATTAAAAAGCGAGGAATTGAAGCGGTCAATGGAGACCTTTTCCAAAAAAACGAAAATGAACCTGCAGTTGGGAAAACAGATACGCAAAAGCGATGCAGATCAGTACCATATTCAACTCAGTGGCTGCATAGTAGAGATAAGGAAGATAATAGGTGTTTTTGATGATGTATTTGTTGTAACCTGTCGCATAACTGATTCAAAAAGACTGGCCTGGAAAAGGAAAATATAGTACAACCTGGCCTTTTTACAGAAAATGGCGGTGGGAAAGGGCTTGAAAGGATACAATTTCCGTCAAAACACGTATTCCAACTAAATTTTATTACTTTTGCAGCCCAAAGTCACGCCCTAAGCGTGACTACTCATTTTTAGTGTTTTATGAGCCTGAAGGATAAAATAGATATGCAACGTTTGCCAAGGCATATTGCCATTATCATGGATGGCAATGGCAGGTGGGCAAAAGAGAAAGGGGAAGACCGTCTTTTTGGCCATTTACACGGAGTAGAAAGTGTACGCAATATTGTTGAAGGATGTGCGGAGTTAGGGATACAAAACCTTACACTTTATGCATTCAGCACAGAAAATTGGGATAGGCCGGAATACGAAGTTTCGGGATTGATGGAATTATTGGTAGATACGATCCATAAAGAAGTGCCTACCCTTAATAAAAATAATATACGGCTTCACGTTATCGGCGCAATGGATATGTTGCCCGAAGCCGCAAAGAAAGAATTGAATGATGCACTGGAAGAAACAGCTGTCAATACTGGGCTCAATCTTATAATGGCATTGAGTTACAGCAGCCGGTGGGAGATCACCAATGCCGTGAACGGGATTGCCAAAGCGGTAAAGGAAGGGCTACTGCAACCGAAAGATATTACCCAGGAAACCCTGCGGCAATATTTAACCACCAGCCAGTTTCCCGACCCTGAACTGATGATAAGAACCAGTGGTGAATATCGCATAAGCAACTTTTTGTTGTACCAGCTTGCCTATGCAGAGTTATATTTTACCAGTACACTTTGGCCCGATTTCAGGAAGGAGAACTTATACGAAGCGATCCTTGATTACCAGGGACGGGAACGCCGCTTCGGGAAAACAGGGGAACAAATAAAGAAGGAAGAATCTACCAATTCGTAGATCCTAAGCCTGCATTTTCTGCAGCGGAGGGGGTGAAATAAGATGTTTAACAAATAGTTTTAATTATACGGCTTAATTTGCCGCACGTAAAAAACCAATTGATGCACCGGATCTACAAAAGGATTTTTTTTATTGCTACCGTTCTCTTTTCCAGCCAGTTCGTTATGGCGCAGGATACCACAGGCGTATCCGTTGACCCGGTATTGCAGGATATCTTCAAATCAAAGTTTGCTAAAGAATACACGATCGCCGGTATAACCGTTACCGGAACCAAGTCATTTGATGCCAATCTGATCATTTCCATTTCCGGGCTTGCGGTTGGTGATAAAATACAGATACCCGGAACAGACGTTTTTGGAAAAGCCATCTCTAAACTATGGCGCCAGAACCTTATCTCCGCCGTAGAGATATCTTTTACGAAATTAGTTGACAGGGACCTTTATATTGAGCTTGCCGTTACAGAGCGGCCAAGATTGGCTGATTTTAAATTTGAAGGGATAAAAAAAGGAGAACGGGATGACCTGCAATCAAAAGTAGGGCTCTCAAAAGACAGGGTGGTGACGGATAATATGAAACTGAGTGCTATAGAGGTGATCCGTAAATTCTATTTCGAAAAAGGATATCGTAATGTAGATATACAGTTAAAAGAAGAGAACTCGGTGACACTGGCAAATGCCATTAATTTAACATTCGTCATTGACAAGGGACAAAAAGTAAGGGTGAACTCTATACATTTCAGCGGCAATAATAATGTTTCCGAATCGAAGTTGAAAAAGCAAATGAAAGGAACCAAGGAAATGTCGAGGGTTACTTTATACCCGGCAGAAATGAAGAACCCTTATGAGGATACCACTGCAAAGATGACATTCAAGGAATATATCAATGATGCAGGTTTTCTTTCCATATCAAAAACAAAAGAATACTTGGACCCATATTTCAGGTTTAAACTCAGCTCTGCAAAATTCAGCGAAAAAAAGTACCAGGAAGATAAGGAGCATGTGTTGGAATATTATAATTCACAAGGATACAGGGATGCGGTGATCGTTGGTGATACCACCATGTATGATCAAAAGAATAACCTTAATATTTTTCTTAAAGTAAACGAAGGGAACCAATATTATTTTGGTAATATCACCTGGAGAGGCAATACAAAATATAGTGATTCCATCCTTAATATTTTACTGGCGATAAAAAAAGGGGATACCTATAACCTGGGGTTAATGAATAAGCGCCTTGGTAAAGAACTTTCTGCAGAAGGCGGTGATATTGGCAGCCTTTATATGGATGACGGGTATCTTTTCTTCAGGGTAGATCCTGTTGAAACGGCCGTTTACAATGATACGATCGACTATGAAATAAGAATGACAGAAGGCCCCCAGGCGGTTTATGGGAACATTACCATCTCGGGAAATGATAAGACAAAAGATTATGTGATACGCCGTGAGTTGAGAACGATACCGGGTGAAAAATTCAGCCGTGCTGATATCATACGTACACAAAGGGAATTGGGGCAACTTGGATTTATTAACCCCGAAAAAATTGTTCCCAATGTAGTGCCGAATGCAGAGAACGGAACGGTAGACATTAACTGGGCGATTGAAGAAAAATCTGCCGATCAGCTGGAACTCTCTGCTGGCTTTGGTGGTGGCATTGGCCTCACTGGTACCCTCGGTATCACGTTCAATAATTTTTCGATCAAAAATATTTTAAAGAAATCTACCTGGGATCCATTGCCATCCGGGGATGGTCAGAAATTAACGGCAAGGCTCCAGTCAAATGGCAAGGCATTCCGTTCTTACAGCTTCTCTTTTACTGAGCCATGGCTTGGAGGAAAAAAACGTAATTCTTTTACGATCGCTTACTCTAATACAAAATATGCGAATGCGTATAATCAACTCGGTAGCTATTGTAAAGCATGTGGCGATACTTCATACATTAAAACAAGCAATTTCAGCATATCATTGGGTAAACAATTAAAATGGCCCGATGATTTCTTTAACCTTATTTATTCCCTGAATGTTCAACGATACAAACTGGTGAACTATGCAAATATTTTCCAGGGATTAAGCAACGGAACGTCTACCAATGTTAGTTTAAAGGTCGCATTGGTCCGCAATTCTGCCGGTCCAAACCCTATCTTCCCTACAAGTGGTTCTAACTTTTTATTAAGCGGCCAGTTCACCCTGCCTTATTCACTATTGGGTATTAAGGATGGCAATGAAAACCAGTACAAATTACCGGAGTTTCATAAATGGCGTTTTACCGGGGAGTGGTACACACCTATCGGAAGGGCCAGGGGCGCCGATAAGAACAAGCAGTTCATTTTAAAAATGGCAGCAAAATATGGTTTCATCGGAAAGTATAACAGCGACATGAACATATCTCCGTTCGAGCGTTTTCAATTGGGCGATGCAGGCTTAAGCAACAACTTTGCGCTGTTGGGATACGATATCATTGCACACCGTGGATACCCTGTTTATGAAAGTTCTAATCCAAAGGTGAACCCCGATGGCATAACACCAACTCAATTTTTTACGATCTTCAATAAATATACGATGGAGTTGCGCTACCCGTTCAGTACAAGTGCAAGTAGCACCATTTATGGTTTGGCATTTTTTGAAGCAGCGAACGGCTGGTACGATTTTAAAAGTTATGATCCGTTCAAACTGCGGCGCTCAGCAGGTATCGGTATGCGATTCTTCCTGCCGATGTTTGGCTTACTTGGCTTTGATTATGGCATAGGCTTTGACAGGTATAACCAAACAGGTGGAATTAAAGGAGCGGCCAAATTCACTTTCATGCTAGGGCAGGAGCCGGAGTAAAAATGGTTAATTTGTTTACCGGTTAATTTGTTTATTTGTAAAAAAAATGAAATGAAAAAGATCTTCCTTCTTGCTACCTGCTTTTCACTGTTGTCATTAGCAGGTATGGCACAACGTTGGGCAGTCATTGATTCTAAATACATCCTGGAAAAATTGCCGGAATATAAGGCTGCACAAAAGAAACTGGACCAGTTCAGCGAACAATGGCAACAGGAAGTAGACCAGAAGCAGGCGGCCATGGATAAGATGTATAAAGATTATGATGCAGAACAGGTGATGCTCAGCGATGTATTGAAAAAGAAACGGGAAGATGAATTGTATAATAAAGAGAAAGAATTAAGGGACCTGCAGAAAAAGCATTTCGGTTTTGAAGGTGACCTGTTTAAAAAGAGGCAGGAACTGATTAAACCAATACAGGACAGGGTTTACAATGCAGTTCAGAAACTGGCAGTGGAAAAACAATATGACATTATTTTAGATAAAAGTGAAGGAATTACTGTTATCTTTGCCGATCCAAAACTGGACCGTAGCGATGATGTGCTGAGAAATCTTGGTGTTAAATAAATTGTAAATATATAGTTGCGATGCAACTAAAACCTTTTTTAAACAGACTTATAAAATAAAACAAGTAAACATTAAATCAACAATGAAAAAGTTAATCGTAGCAGGTGTGATGGCGTTAGGAATTATTTTCAGTGCCTCTGCACAAACCAAGATCGGTTTTATTGATACCGACGAATTGATCAGTGTAATGCCAGAAGCAGCAAAAGTAGATGGCGAGTTGAAAGAATACCAGGCCACATTGGTACAACAAGGCCAGGATATGGGTAAAGAAGCTGATGATAAAGCAGCACAGTTCGTTAAAGACTCCCTTAAAATGACTCCTACCATGAAAGAGATCAAAAGAGGAGAAATATTGAAGATGTACCAGGATGTACAAAACTGGAATCAAACTGCTCAGGACCTGTATAATAAAAAAGCGCAGGAAAAAATTGCCCCGATCCGCACAAAAGCATTTGATGCCATTAAAGCGGTAGCAAAGGAAAAAGGATACGGCTATGTTTTAGACGCTTCTACCAATGTACTTTTAGTAACTCCTCCGGGAGATGACCTGATGCCATTTGTGAAGGCCAAACTGGGTATCAAGGATACACCAACACCAGTAAAACCAACAACTCTGGGTAAACCCAATCAATAATATTCATATAAAGGATAAAAGCCTCCCGCTACATCGGGAGGCTTTGTTATTTTTGACAAAATGATCAAACAACCCATTGGCATATTTGATAGTGGTTATGGTGGGCTTACTGTTTTAAAAGAAATAGCAGCCAGGCTTCCGCAGTATGACTATATATACCTGGGAGATAATGCCCGTGCCCCTTATGGCCCCAGGAGCTTTGATACCGTATACGAATACACGCTGCAATGCGTACGGTGGTTTTTTGAACAGGGTTGCCCCCTCGTCATCCTGGCCTGCAATACGGCTTCAGCCAAAGCCCTTCGGACCATTCAGCAAAATGACCTACCAAAGATCGATGCATCTAAAAGAGTATTGGGTGTTATTCGTCCCACAACCGAGATCATTGGCAAATTCACTAAAACAAATGCCGTAGGCATATTGGCCACCACGGGAACGGTGCAATCCAATTCTTACCCAATAGAGATCGAAAGATTTTATCCAGAGATAAAAGTTTACCAGGAAGCCTGCCCTATGTGGGTACCCCTGATAGAAAATAACGAACACAATTCACCGGGGGCAGATTATTTTATTAAAAAGCACATCGATCATTTGCTTGAAGGTTCAAAGGAGATCGATACGATCCTATTAGCCTGTACGCATTATCCGTTATTGATGGATAAGATGAGGCAGTTTACCCCTCCCGGCATCACCATATTACCACAGGGCCAGGTAGTTGCCGAAAGCCTTGAGGGATACCTGCTTCACCACCCCGAAATAGAGGCCAAATGCAGTAAAAACAGTAAAATCTCTTTTTTTACTACCGATTCAACGGAGGATTTTAATGATCATGCCACTATTTTCTTCGGAAAACCAGTAATATCAAGCCATTTAAGCCTCTAAAAGCAAAAAAACAGCCAACTCATAACTCATAACTCATAACTTTCTCATACCTTTGCCGTCCTTTCACAAACAGCAGGGATGGTGCCTTGTTGAGTGTAACAAAAACGGATCAGGAAATTAATTTTGTAAAAGGAAAAAATTTAATAAAATGCCAGGTAAAAAAAGAACCTATCAACCGCACAAACGCCGCAGAAAATCAGTTCATGGTTTTCGTCAGCGCATGCAAACCGCTAATGGCCGTAAGGTATTGGCCAGCCGCAGAAAAAAGGGACGTCATAAACTGACTGTTTCCAGTGAACACGGTGATAAGAAATAAGATCGCCGGTACTGTTTACAGCAACCCGGTTAAAATAATTCAGTCCTGCTTTCCGGCAGGACTTTTTAATTTTGGATAATTGGAAAATAAACTTCGATACACACTTGGTAAAGACGAACGGCTTAAAAGCCGTAAAGCCATTGAGCAATTGTTCCGTGAGGGAAAATCGTTTTCCATTTTTCCATTCAGG
>JANYIM010000300.1 GCA_025362055.1 Bacteroidota bacterium | reverse complement strand
ATTCACTGCAGGTTATATAAACAAGCAAACGGTGAAAAGGCCTTATAGCGGTATTGATTTCCAGTTCACCAATTTTAAGAAGCGGGGGCTATACAACAACTATACATTTAGGGTGGGTGGGTATTATAATAAACATCGTTTTGAAGACGCAGACCTGTTATTTGAGATGGAACATTTTACCCGCTTAAAAAGGTTAGGCCCGGCCTGGTTACTCCGTTCTTTTGTCACCACCAGCATCACTGCACAGGTGAACCCGGTATTGAATCCTCCTTTGTTCTTAAATAGCATTTATGGGTTACCGTATTTTAATGATTACACAACACCTTCAGATATGCGGGCAACATTCAGAGGGGAATCTGTTTTTTTTAATACCAATAAGGTGTTGGGTTTTAAGTTTGCACCCTTTGTGTTTGGGGACGTTAGTTTATTAAAAGCGTCCACAATGGGTTTGCACAATAGCGATATATATACTGCAGTAGGAGGAGGGATACGTACCAGGAACGAGAACCTTGTTTTTGGTACCATTGAACTTAAAGGATATTATTTTCCGAGGCGTATCGGTAACATGAACGACTGGAAGATAGAATTGAACAGTAATATCCGCTTTAAATACAAAAGTACTTTTATAAAACGCCCCGATTTTATAGTCGATAACTGATCCGGCTATCTTACATTATATTCAATGCCTTGGCCAGGAAAGTGGTGTTAAAAGGGAGCACCAGGGAGCAATAACCGCCGCCTATCTTATACACAAAAAAGAAAGCAGCAACAGAAGCTAAAAATAATAACCAATAAAGGCCGGTGAATTTTTTCGTTGTTTCCATTCCGATAATTTTGTGCAAATATAAGGGCAAACTAAATTGCCTGTTGTTTTTTATTCGGCATTAGCCCAATTTTTTTGTGTAAAGGTTTATATTGCTGCCTGTTAACCGGGGAAGCATGATCCTACACTTTTATTTGCGGTATTCCACACGTTTTGGGCAAACTATTTTTGTAAGTGGCAACCATCCGCTGTTGGGAAATGATGATCCTGCAAAGGCCTTTCCTTTGCAATACCTCGATGACCAGCTTTGGCATGGCTTCCTTGAAATTGAGGGGAATGATACCATTGCCCCCATCCGGTATAAATATATTTTAAGGGAAGATAAGGGAGAAGCTGTCACAGAATTTGGGGATGACCGTATCATTGATATTGCAAAAATAAAAGCTGTAAAGGTATCATTGATGGATACCTGGAATTATGCGGGTGAATTTGAAAATGCTTTTTTTACTTCGGCCTTCCGGGATGTTCTGTTAAAAGATCCCAAACAAAAAAGATCACAACCATCACCTGCGAAAAAGATCAGCAGCTATACCCATGAGTTTAAAGTGAAAGCGCCGCTGCTGAATGCAGGTGAAGCCATTTGCATTTGCGGTTCTGCCGTAAAAATGTACGATTGGGAAACAGCAAAATTATTGTTGCTTTCGAAGGATGGCGATTGGTGGACGATACGATTAGACCTTTCCAAAGAAAATTTTCCGCTGCTTTATAAATACGGCATTTGCAGGGGGAAGGACAAAAAATTCATACAACTGGAAGAAGGCAATAACAGGATACTGTTGGCGGATGTGGTAAAGAAGAACCTTACGATCATCCACGATGGATTTGCCCAGGTAAAAAAGATAAGCTGGAAGGGAGCGGGAGTGGCCATCCCTGTTTTTAGCCTGCGTAGTAGAAAAAGTTTTGGCACGGGCGAATTCCCCGACCTGAAATTACTGGTCGATTGGGCAAAAAGAACCGGGTTGAAACTGCTGCAACTATTACCCATCAACGATACAACGGCTACGCATAGTAGCAGGGATTCTTATCCCTATTCAGCCGTTTCTGCCTTTGCATTACACCCGCTTTACCTGAGCCTTGAAACAGTGGCTGCCGGTGAAAATGCCTCCATCATTGCACCCCTTGAAAAAAAGAAGAAACAACTCAATGGTCTTGCCGCACTGGATTACGAATCGGTGATGCAATTTAAGATCGCCGTAGCGAAAGAACTGTTCCTGTTGCAAAAAGATACACTTAAAGATGATTTTGGCTATTACACTTTCTTTGAACTGAACCGCCACTGGCTGGTGCCTTATGCGGCATTTTCTTATTTAAGGGATAAATATTCAACAGCCGAATTCAGTAAATGGAAAAGCAATGCAGCCTATGATGAAAAGGCCATACAACACCTGGTAAGTCCTTCGCAAAAGCAGCATGATGAGATCGTCTTACATTATTTTATCCAGTACCACCTGCACCTGCAACTGAAGGATGCAACGGCTTATGCCCGCCAAAACGGTATCATTTTAAAGGGCGATATCCCCATTGGTATTTGCAGCAACAGCGTGGATGCCTGGATGGATACGGCATTGTATAATATGGATGAACAAGCAGGCGCTCCGCCGGATGATTTTGCCGTGAAAGGGCAGAACTGGGGTTTCCCAACTTACAACTGGGCAAAGATGCAGGAAGATGATCTTACGTGGTGGCGCAAACGCTTTGAGCAGATGAGTAATTATTTCGATGCATTCAGGATCGATCATATCCTGGGTTTCTTCCGCATCTGGAGTATCCCGTCACATGAAGTAGAAGGGATCATGGGCAGATTCATCCCCGCCCTCCCGGTAAGCATCAATGAATTGTTTGAAAAAAAGATCAGCTTCGACCGTCACCGTTATACAAAGCCTTATATCACCGATAAGGTATTGCTGCTGGTATTCGGTAAAAAATATAAAGAGGTAAAAAAAATATACTTTGAGGGCAATGAACTGAAACCTGCTTTTGACACACAAAGGAAAGTGGCCAATCATTTTGCAGCATTGGAAGTATCCGACAATAAGATCAAACAAGGCTTATTCGACATTATCAGTAATGTCATTTTATTTGAAGAAGATGGTTCGCAGGGACAAAAATTTCATTTTCGCATAGGTATGG
Organism: Bacteroidota bacterium; assembly: GCA_025362055.1. Lineage (GTDB taxonomy): Bacteria > Bacteroidota > Bacteroidia > Chitinophagales > Chitinophagaceae > Ferruginibacter. The sequence goes on along the minus strand of JANYIM010000300.1, from coordinate 1,715 downwards.
AAGATACCTTATCCTTTCATGAACTGGACAAACATTCGCAGGACCAGCTGAAGGAATTGTATGTTAATTATTTTTATCACCGGCAAGAAGAACTATGGAGAAAGGAAGCCCTGAAAAAATTGCCGGGCCTTAAGCGTGCCACCAATATGCTGGTTTGTGGAGAAGACCTTGGGATGGTGCCGCATTGTGTGCCTGAACTCATGCAACAATTAGGGATATTGAGTTTGGAGATACAACGCATGCCCAAGAAAACCGGGATAGAATTCTTTCATCCCAATGATGCGCCTTACCTGAGCGTGGTATCGCCTTCTACCCATGACATGAGTACGATACGCGGATGGTGGGAAGAAGATGCTGAAAAGACAAAACGGTTTTATAAAAATATAATGGGGCATATAGATGAAGCGCCTTTGTACTGCGAGCCATGGATCAATAAGGCAATTGTATTACAGCATTTATATTCGCCGGCCATGTGGAGCATCTTCCAGTTGCAGGACCTGTTGGGAATGAGTGCAACACTACGCCGCAAGGATCCTGCCGAAGAAAGAATAAATGTTCCGGCAGATTCGGGCCATTCCTGGAGATACCGGATGCACATTTACCTGGAAGACCTGTTAAAAGAAAAAGCATTTAATGAAGAACTGAAGGGATCTGTTGAAGCAAGCGGCAGGTGATTGAACATTCCTGATCTTAAAAAATTGTTGCCATGCTTCATTCCTCAGCATGACAGGGCCCCGTAGGATAAAACACAATCAATGAACGTAAAATATAAAACATACGATCTCCCATTTCATCATCCCTTTACCATTTCAAAGGGAACCAAAACGCATCAGCCTACATTGGTGGTTGAGTTGGAATTCATGGGAATAAAAGGTTATGGCGAAGCTCCTTCCATTAGTTATTATAATATCCCTGTTGAAAAAATGGTGGATGATCTTGAACGAAAAAAAATATTCGTAGAAAAATTCGCTTTCTCTGACCCTGAACGATACTGGCATTACCTGCATCATTTATTTCCTGCCAATCCTTTTTTGGTTTGTGCGCTGGACATGGCCGGTTGGGACCTCTATGGGAAATTAAAAAGAAAACAATTGCATGAACTCTGGAGCCTCGATATTGCAACAGCACCGCTCACAGATTTTACCATCGGTATTGATACGATCGGCAACATGATCGCTAAAATGAAAGAACGCCCATGGCCCATTTACAAGATAAAAGTGGGAGTGGAGCATGACATTGAAATGGTAGCGGCATTACGCGAACATACTGAAGCCGTATTTAGGGTAGATGCCAATGCAGGCTGGACACTGGAACAGGCCCGGCAAAAAATCCCCTTATTAAAAGAACTGGGAGTGGAGCTGGTGGAACAGCCCCTTGCAAAAGACGATTGGGAAGGGATGAAAAAATTATTCAGCGAGTCGCCCTTGCCGTTATTTGCCGATGAGAGCTGTGTTGCTGAAGGCGATGTTGAAAAATGCCACAGGTATTTCCATGGCATCAATATCAAACTCACCAAGTGCAGCGGTATTACACCTGCCCGCAGAATGATCAGCAAAGCAAGGGAATTGGATATGCAGGTGATGGTAGGTTGCATGAATGAAAGTTCAGTAGGAACAGCTGCCATTGCGCAACTGGCACCCATGCTGGACTTTGTGGATATGGACGGTCCTTTGTTATTGGCAGAAGACATTGGAGAAGGGGTTCAATTTGATATG
>JANYIM010000288.1 GCA_025362055.1 Bacteroidota bacterium | reverse complement strand
CAATTGGTGTAAACAGTACAACGCTCACTACTGGTACGCAGATTACAGGAAATGCTATAGGTACATCTACCGCAGGAGAAGGGCCCGGCGTATTGGGTATCTATACATCGCTAAGAAATTCCGCATCGATAGATAATAATGAAGTACAAAATCTTCAGGCCAGTACCAATCAGGTCGCATCTCTTGGAGGTACAAGTATCAATGGAGGTATTTACCTGCATGATTGTACTAATTCATCGGTTACGAGGAATAATATCCATAATATGAATACTGCGGGCTCCAGTTCCATAAGGCTTTGGCTGATCACTACCCAGTCTTCTGCATTTAATACAGTTGGATCCCCTGCTAATAACCTGGTGGCCAATAATATCATATATGACTCCCGCTATACAGGAACCGGAGCAACCTCATGGCAAATGAGTGGTATCAACTGCAACGGGGGCTATGGAGATAAATTCTATTACAACTCTGTTTCATTTACCGGGTCACTTGGAAATGGTAGTACCAGTGGGCCCAATGCTGCCTTCAGTAATGGTAATGGAATCAATTCTACAGCTTCTCCTGTCGTTGATGTGAGAAATAATATTTTCTCTGTAAACGGGACCAATGCAGTAGGGCAGTTTTATAATGTGTACACTACAACTGTAGATGCTTCTATCAGTGCGTGGACGATGAATTATAACGATTTTTACCTCAATGTTACTGGCGGAGCTACTTCTTTCATGGCAAGGACCGGAACTGCAACTGGCGGAGAAGCCTTTTCATTATGGCAATCAACAACAAGTAAAGATGCAAACAGCATTATTACTAATCCTTTGTTCAATTCTACAACTAACCTTCAACCTCAGTTAGGCTCACCTGTTGTGGGAATAGGCATAGCAGGCACAGGAGTATTGACTGATATCCTTAGTGTGACAAGAAGTGTAGGCGTAGCGCCGGCAGGACCTACTATTGGCGCTTACGAAAATGCTATTGATGTTGCAGCCCCTGCTATTTCGGCAATAACTTTAGTTGGCACTTCTTGTAATTTGGTAAGTCGCAATGTAACAGCTACCATTAGTGATGGAACAGGTGTTGACAATTCTGCAACATTCAAACCAAAGATTTATTTCCGTAAGAATGGTGGCGCATATTTTTCAGCACAGGGATCATTAACTACAGGAACGGTACTAAATGGCTCCTGGACATTTACCATCACCTATGCTACATTAGGCGGTACTGTTGCTACAGATGTGATAGATTATTTCTTAGTAGCCCAGGATGTTGCCGGGACAGCAAATGTAGGTGGAAGCCCATCGGCCGGCTTAGTGCTAACAGATGTAAATACGGTTACCACCCCGCCAACCACTCCTTTAACTTATACAATACAAAATACCCTGGCTGCAGGTAATTACCTTGTAGGAGTAGGTCAGGTTTATGCAACACTAACTGCGGCTGTTAATGCCTATAACACTTCTTGTTTGGGCGGTGCGGTCATATTCACATTAAATGACTTTACCTATCTGAGCGAAACATTCCCTATCACCATAAATGCAAATAACGATGCCAGTGCAACCAATACTTTGACCATCAAAGCCAGGTTTGCCGGTATTGCGATCTCGGGTTCAAGTGCTACAGGTTTGATCGTATTGAACGGTGCAGATTATGTAACCATTGATGGATCCTCGAATGCAACTGCAAATACCATTTGCCCTGCAGTAGCTGCCAGCAGTGATCTTACTCTTACCAATACCAATATAAGTACTTCAAGTGCAGTAGTGTGGTTACAAACAGCCACTGCAGACGGTGCAACCAATAACACTGTTAAAAATTGCAATATTGTTGGTAGCGGTACAGCACAAACACTTATTGGAATAGGAAGTGGTAGCAGCACCATCAGTGTTACCAGTACGGGTACAGGTAATAACAGTAATTCATTTATTAATAATAATATCAGCAAGACCACTTATGGTATCTATTCATCAGGGGCCAGTGCGGGAGCAAAAAATACGGGTAATATTATCAATCAAAACCTTATTAATACTGCATCACCTAATAACGTTGCGGTGGGTGGTATCCTCGTGGGTTTTGAAGATGGTATAACCATCTCTGCCAACAAAATCTCGGGAATGGCGCAAACCGGCTCAACCAGCGTATTTGGTATCAGTGCCGGTTATGCTACTTCAGCTATATTGTACACAGCAACAACGGGTAACGATGTTACCAATGCAACCATCAGTAAAAACGTTATTGACGGCCTTACCAATACCAGTACAATAGGTTTTACTGCACAAGGTATCGCTGTGGCTTCCGTAGCTACGGGTACCAATACTATCAGCAATAATATGATATCGAATGTGCTTAGTTATGCAACACCAAGCGATATCTGCGGTGGTATCTTTATTGGTGGTGGTGCCGGGTTGACTAAGGTATATCACAATACGGTTAACCTTACCGGAGCCCGCAGTTCGGGTGCCAGCGGGGGAACCAGCCCAAGCTATGCATTGGCTATTAACGGTGCTACCCCTGCAAATATTGATATCAGGAATAATATCCTTATCAATGCCACTACCAGTGGTAATGCAAGCCCGGGTAAGAGCTATGCCATCGGTTTGGGTTATACCAGTACTTTGGGTAACTATGCAACGATGGTATCTAACAATAATGACCTGTTTGTGAGCGGCGCTCAGGCTATGTTTGGTAAAGTGGGAAGCCTTACACAGGGATCGGGAACCGATATTGCTTCACTGGCTGCGTGGACAACTGAGACAGGCCGTGATGGCGCTTCACAAAATGTAACTGCTACCTTCCTTACATCAACTAATATGCACCTGAATGCAACTGATCCATCAAATATTACCTACCTGAATGCTACAGGTGCAACAGGTACTGGTATTACTGATGATATTGATTGTGACACAAGAGGAAGTTTCCCTGATATCGGTGCCGACCAGTTTGGTGTAGCAGGTTTCTGGACAGGTGCTGTGAATACACTTTGGGATGCGACTACCGCCGGAAACTGGGATGATGGGGTAGTGCCAGCCGGTAGTGCCAATATTTCTATACCTGCAGGTGTAACCAATATGCCTGTATTGACAGGTATTTCACCAATCATTGGAAACCTTGCCTTAGGTACAGGTACTACCCTTAGTTTAAATGGCAATACGCTTACTATTAACAACGTTGTTTCCGGAGCAGGAAAATTCATCGGCTCCGCTACGTCTAACTTAAACATTCGTGATGCAGCAGGTACCTTAAACTTCGATCAAACGAGTGCAGCTACCAGTTCCTTGAATAACCTGTCATTAACAACTGCTACATCAGCAACTGGCCTTGCGGTCAGCACTGATGCACTGAACATATACGGCGCAATGACATTCACTGCAGGCTCATCATTCAATGCCAATAACCAAAGTGTGACCTTAAAATCCACCAGTTCGGGCACAGCCTATGTGGGTAACCTAACGGGATCTATATTAAGTTTTGCAACAGCGTTTACGGTAGAGCGTTATATCCCCAATGATGGCAACCGTGCCTGGAGATTATTGTCTGTACCTGTAGCCAGCGGCGCACAAACGTATAAGAGTGCATGGCAAAATGGGCAGGTAGGCGGCGTAGCCGGCCCTAACGGCCTTGGTACCTGGATAACCAGTACCGGCGCTAACGCTACCTTTGATGCCCAAACCAATGGTAATTCCTTATTTACTTATAATTCCGGCACAGATGCTTATGCCGCCATGGCTAACACTACGGGCAGCGTTGCATCTGATGGAGGCTACCTGCTGTATGTAAGGGGCGACCGCCAGTGCACGGGCGCTAATGCCACGGTAAATGCTACCACATTAAGTACAACAGGTACGTTGAAACAAGGTACTTATCCAACGGTACCATTCCCGATCGCAGCAGATAAATTTGAAAGTGTAGGTAATCCTTATGCATCAGAGATAGACCTGGCTGCACTTATACCAAGCCTTACGGGTGGCATGCAGCAGGACTTCTGGGTATGGGATCCAAAATTAACGACAACTTTCTCGGGGCATACCTATGGCGGTTACCAGTTATTCACTTATAATGGCACCGACTTTACGGTATTGCCGGGAAGTGCAGGCAGCTATGGGGCTACAGCAAGGTATATCCCATCGGGTATGGCATTCTTCGCCCATACAGTTGCTGCAGCTGGTACGCTTCAATTTGCGGAAACAATGAAAAGTACGGGTACCAGTAATAACGGCCACAGGCTTACAAGCCAGGCAGAGCAAATAAAAACCAACCTGCTTTCAATTGGCGGCGGATCAGAATTTATCATTGACGGCACCTTGGCACAGTACGATAATGCTTATTCCAATGGTATCGATAAAGATGATGTGTTGAAGTTTGGCAATTTTGCCGAAGGGCTGAGCATGAGCCGCAATGGTTCATTGTATTCTGTAGAAAGAAAGCAACCAGTTAACGGTAATGATACCATCTTCTTTAATACCAGGAAGCTAGACCAGCATGATTATAAATTTGATTTTGTAACCACCGCAATGGATCACCCCGGCATGGCGGCCTTCCTTGAAGATAGCTACCAGCCTGGTGTACGTACTCCTGTGAACCTGAATGGCACCACTTCGGTTAGGTTTACCGTGAATGCCGAAGCAGGCTCACAGGCAACAGGCCGTTTCCGTATCGTGTTCAAAGGCAATGCAGCTCCATTACCTGTGTCGTTAAGCGGCGTAAAAGCTTACCAGCAGGGGCCTAATGTGGTGGTTGAGTGGAATGTTGACAATGAGGCAGGCATGAAACAATATGAAGTACTGCAATCAACAGACGGTATCAATTTCACAAGCATGGCAACACAGGCTGCAACGGGCAATACGGGTGGCAGGAGCAGTTACAATGCACTGGATGTAAATCCAGTTAGCGGTTTCAACTACTACCGCATCCGGAGCACATCACTGGGCGGGCAAATAATGTACAGCGTGATCGTAAGCGTTAAGATCGGCAAGATAACACCTGTGATCAGCGTGTATCCGAACCCGGTAATTGGTGCAACGGTAAGTTTGCAATTGACCAACCAACCGAAAGGCCTTTACCAGGTAAGGCTGATCAACCAGGCAGGACAGGTGTTACTGAATAAAACCATTGTACACGCAGCCGGCAGCAGTACCGAAACTATTTCGGTTCCTGCAAACAGCCATGGTAATTACCTGGTGGAAATAATAGCACCGGATAATACAAAGACGGTTCAAAAGATCGTTATTAATAACTAAATTTTAAAAGGCTACTGTAGTTTTTAGGACTACGGTAGCCTTAAATTGATTGTTTTTATAATTTATTACCTAATTTTGCGTTAAATGAAGCATATGAGTCAATATAAAAAATGGATAAACCCGGCGCTGATGATAATAGCATTGGTATGCGTTCCTTCTTTATTATTTGCAGGCCCTGGTGACCCGGGTTGTCCCGATTGTCCTATTGATGGCGGCCTCAGTCTATTACTGGCTGCCGGTGTGGGGTATGGTGTGAAGCGTTATAAAGATGCGAAGAAGGGGAAGGAAGAGGAAGTTGGTAGTTAGTAGTTAGTGATCGGTAGCTGAGAAAATATTCGATTAATAATATTAAGGGAATGACCGGGAGGTTGTTCCCTTTTTTTATATGTTTCCGCAGATCTGCTTGTTCAAATTAGCTATTGTCCCGGAGGCAAGGATCTCTTAGAAAATTTCAATAGCACAATACAATAAATATAATTTGTAGAGAGTTTTATTGTTTAGCTAGCACTTCTTGTATTTGATCGTGGAGTTCAGGAATTTTGTTAATAAGGACATCCCAAACAATTGAGTAGTTCACTCCAATATAATCATGAATAAGACGGTCTCTCATGCCTGACATATTTTTCCATTGAATTGAAGACCATTTGATTTTGAAATCAGCAGGAATTTTCTTTGTCGCTTCGCCTATGATCTCTAAACTTCTTACCACTGCTCGTTTTAAAGTTTCATTGTCCAGAAAATCATCCTTTGATATGCCTTTATTCACTGAAAGGAGATATGAGCACTCATCCGAAATATGCTTTAGAAATTCAATTGGTTCCTTAGACATAGACTACATCGTTTAAGATTTTAGGCCCGATATATTTGCTTAAGCCATTTGTAGTTACAACTTCAATTTTTTCGTTCTTGAAAAGACCTTCAAATATGTCATATACGGCCATATAATTGTCAAAGTTTTCTTTTTCAGGCTCGAAGTCAACTAATAGATCGATATCACTTTTGGCTGATTGTTCGTTCCGCAAGTACGAGCCAAATAGTCCAATGTTTAAGACTCCATATTTAGATAGCTCAAGTTTATGGCTTTTTAAAGTTGCTAATATGTATTCTTTTGTTGTCATTTTAAATATACCCAAAGATAATGAGAAATGGACAGCCTGGTTCATTTATGGGAAAGGCCTAATTTAAAAAAATAATGACCAGGAAATAAATATGAATAAAAAGGGTGCTCCTGAAGTTAAAAATGTGTTAGCCGCAAACATTTAAAGCA
>JANYIM010000251.1 GCA_025362055.1 Bacteroidota bacterium | reverse complement strand
GTCTTCACTTCACTCTCCATAACATGAATGGCGATACTCAGTTTTTCGCGGTTATTACTCTGGTAACGGTTAATAAAGAACAGGATCGTGGCTGCCCCGATCACCAGGAAAGAGAAAATGCTGACAAAAATAATAGTGCCGTGGATCTGGTTGCGAATGTTGAGTTGCCAGTAATTTTTTAGGAGTTGCCTGTTCAATCTTGACCTGATAAAAATATTAAGGAGCCAGAATATGGCCGTAACCACTAAAAAAGCGCAGAACAAATAAGAGAATAGGGTAATGGATTCAATGATGTAATTCTCTTCCTTGGCGATGATGACAATTTTTTGAGGCCCGGTTTTATACCATAATTCATCATACCCCTTCTTTTTAAAAGATTCAAATTCATCTATCGGAACCTGCTGTGGCGTAAGCTTTGAGGCAAACGGATAATCATTGTGGCTGCTTACCAGTTGCAGGTTATTATAGACCGCAAATGCATATACTGATGAGTTCTCGATCGCATTATTATGCCCCTTGGAAAATAATTCAGGATACAGGGTCTCCGGTTTATTCTTCCGGGGATTGGCCAATATGAACACATAACCCAGCAGGCTATCGTACATATCTTTTACATCTTTACGGCATATATAACTGAAACGGTCAAACGATTCATCATAATAATAAAGATCGGCAATACCCGTGGGCTTGGCTTGTGTATTCAATACCGTATTCAGTGCATTAAAGCTTGCAGAATCGAGGTTGTACAGGGACCGTTCATTGGCATCGAAAGTGTATATCCTGGTTTCGTATTTATTGGTGTATCCCGAAAAATTACTGTTCACGAGACTGTCCTTGATCAACTGGTTGGTGGAATCATTTTTGAACCGTGCAAAATTCTCTGCCAGGAATTCATTCCTGAAATCAGTGAGCATCGTATTCATCAGCGTTTCACTCGAAGGATCGGCCTTGGTGGCAAGCGTTTCGGCGTAATGCTCCCTGTTAAGCAACTCTTTTTTATTATTCTCCACAATGATCACTGCCGTAATGGATAGTGAAAAAAAGAAAAGCCAGAACACGAGGCGGGAAGAACTGATGCGTGTAGCCAGAAGGGTTAGGTATCTGCTGTTCAGCAAAAACAGGTAAAACAACAACCAACCCAGGATGAACAATTCAAAACTGGCATTGGAATGAATGAGCCGCAAGGTCAGGTACCCCAATCCCCCAATGGCAACTGCAAGATAGAGGGCCATGAAACTATTGGGGAATAAGGGTTTTAGGATATACAACAATAACTGGCTGAGCATAAAATAGCCAATAGCGATGCAACACAATACCACAAACCCGGTAACGCTGTATAGGGTGAGCGTGAAAAAATTGATCACATCAAAAGATATCTGTGAATCGGCTACCATACTGCGAACGATCTGTCCGCAAATAAAAGTAGCGGTCAATAATAAGAGTGTAACAGTGATCAAAAGCGGCCATTTATACGCAGGATCTTTGAATTGGATCACGATATTCTTTTCCTGTAGCTGGTGCCGTACAAATAATACCAGCCAGGTAAAGAGAATGGAATTGATCAGCAGATCACCCAATGACCTAAGCACCACATTGGAACCATAGATGGCCGGATCAAATAATTCGAACTGGCGTAAATTCAATGGGATGGGCAAATAATAACTGGTAATACGCAACAGCATGAGTGAGCACAGCAAAAATAAACTGCCAATGGCCCAGCCACGGCTTTGTGCAAGAAAACTTGCAATTAAATGAATGAGTAACAAAATAAAGATCGCTGCCAGGATGCGAAGCCATGCAGCCACCAGGTTATTCTTTACAATTGCATTCGTATATTTTTGAACCAGGTAAAATAATTCATTACCACCAACAGAACGTACAGTTGCAGTTGTAGCTTTTTTTGAAATATCATAGCTGTTCTCGATCCCGTCACCAACAACAAATGTATTTTGCAGGTACTCATTGGTAATGATGTAATTCCATTTAACAGGGATCAGGGCAACCGTGATACTGTTGGAGGTACTGACCTTCCTCCATACATAGTAACCATTTTGTAACTCCACAAAGCCCGAACTATCCGGCGATGCCAGCACAGGTTCTGTTGGCAGAACAGATTGCGTACTCCAGAAAATGAGTTGCCGCAGGCCGATATCATTTACGAAATAACGGTAGATAAAATATTTTTTGCCTGTAAGGCTTTCCAGCAAGCCCTCATCATACCTGTTATCGGCTATTTTATTTATGATAGCAGTATCCGCCACCAGTTTGTCAAAAGCATGTTCCTGTCGCTGAACGTATTGCTCGATCTTTCTTTGAACCGCTTTTACAGAAGTATTCCCCGACCAGTAATTATCAATGATAAAAGATATGGTGATCAGCCAGGCGGCGATCACCAGCAGGTAACTGTTCCTGTAAAGGAAACGGCGAAAAGTAGATTGGTTTTGCAACTATTATTTTTTAGTCCCTGGCTTTTATATCGTTCCAGATCGCATCCATTTCCTCTAACGTCATATCATGCAATTTATGGCCCTTGCTCATGGCTGCTTCTTCCATTTTCGTGAAGCGGCTGATGAATTTCTTATTGGTCCTTTCCAGGGCATTTTCAGCATCTACCTGCAAAAACCTTGCAAAGTTTACAAGGGAGAAGAAAACATCCCCCAATTCGTCTTCTATTTTATTGATATCACCGCCTTCGATGGCTTCAAAAAGCTCCTGTTTTTCTTCTTCTACCTTATCCCATACCTGCTCCTTATTATCCCACTCAAAGCCCACCTGCTTTGCCTTTTCCTGCAGTCGCATGGCTTTTACCATCGAGGGCAATGACTTAGGCACTCCGCTTAAAACCGAGGCCTTGCCTTCTTTTAATTTAAGTTTTTCCCAGTTTCTTTTTACATCGTCTTCATTGTTCACCGTGATGAGCCCTGAGCCTGTTGAAGGATATATGTGCGGGTGGCGCGATACCAGTTTATCACAAACCCCGTTGATCGATTCAGCCAGCGTGAACTGGTTCTGTTCGGCCCCGATCTTTGCATAAAATACGATATGCAGTAAAAGATCGCCGAGTTCTTCTTTTATTCCTTTCCAGTCATTATCCGTAATGGCATCTGCCAGTTCATAGGTCTCTTCAATGGTAAGCTGGCGCAAGGTTTGAACGGTTTGTTTTTTATCCCAGGGGCATTTTTCACGCAGGTCGTCCATGATATTCACTAAACGGTTAAATGCATCAGCATTGGAATTGGGCATACTATTATTTTATATTTTGAAGAATGAAAAGAGCAGGAACAGTGTAAAAAGAAATATGAGCACGATAAGGAACATGACATTTAGCAGGATAAATTTCAAGATGGTTTTACCCCTTCGCTGGCCATAAAAGTTCCGCATGGCCTTGTATTCATAAAAGAAAAGTACGATATACATCAGCACCGATAAAAATGTTATTACACCCCAATGCAATTGTTGATTGAGTTTGCTCATACCAAATAAAATCAGCATGGCAATAAAAATAAAAATATAAAGCTGAATGCTAAAGATGGCATGGTTCACATAATAGAATTGCTTTCTCCGGTAATATAAAAATTTTAGCAGCAAAGCCAGTAGCGGTAATGAAATGAACAACATCTGCGGCAGACTATGAAATAAAGTGGATTTGAATGCATTCAATATCTTTTGCGCATCATTATTATATTTTGCGTTAATGTCAATTACTTTGTAAACAAGTTGCCTTAGCAGCCAGTTATCATGTATTGTTCCTGCCAGGAGTGCCGAATCATATGCTGCCCTGGTTTTAAAATGCCGTTTATTGAGGCTAATGCCTGATGTCTTAACTGCACCTTCCACATATTTACTGAATTGCGCCCTTGTCATGGGCGTATCCGGCTTATGGTCATTCTTGTTTATAAAACGGGGAAAATCGGCGAAAGTAGCCGAATCCATTTTTGCTATTTGCGGCAATGTCTTACTATTGATATTACTCACTGCAATGCCTTCTTCATCTATTTTAAAGAAAGAAAAGAATATCAAAAAGAAAAATGCGGAAGTGAACACATACATCCTGATAGGATTCAGGTAACTGGCCCTGCGGCCCATCATGTATTCTCTTGATAAAAAACCGGGGCGGAAGGTTAACAGTTTTAATGTATTGAAAAATTTGCCGTCAAAGTGAGTGATGTCCTGGAAAAAATGGCCGATAAGGTGCCACACCGTTTCCTTTGGCTCAGTATTTTCCTGTCCGCAGATATGACAGTATTTGCCCTGCAACTGTGCATTACAATTGAGGCAATTTCTTTCGGTTCGTTCTTTTAGGTGGCTCAATCCCGTTTTTTTTGTTAAAAATAACAAAGTTTGCCTGCTTGTTCAATTATGGCATAATTTACGTTAGTAAAAGATAGTTTAATTTTGAAAGTGAAAAAGCAAGTATGAGCAAAGCCCACATCCTGGTATTCATTTTTTTGGCCGCGGGGTTAAATGCCGGTGCCCAATATTATTACAACGATATTGTGGTCAACCAGCACCTGTTTTCCGAAATAGCCGTGTTGAAAACGCAAAAGGTCAGGGAAATGAAGATCACTTCCCTCGAAAAAGACGGGGTAGAAAGTGAAGGCTTCAAGTGTAACAAAAAATTTAACCGGGATTATACCAAGGCCGAATTATTTACCGAAACGATGGATTCATATGCCACCTGGTTCATTTCTTATTTCGACAAGAATGGTGTACTGGAAAGCACCATCGACAGTTCCGAGGTCTCTGCAACAAATACAGCGTACAGTTATGATGCGCAAGGGCGGCTGTATCGCATCAATTCCTCAACACATTTCCCGGATGACGAAGCCCACGATGTAACGGAAGATCATGTTTACGAATATGGCGCCGGTGGCATACCCGTAAAAATGCTCATGATCAAAAATAAGGTTGATACGATGCCAATATTATTCATGCCGGATGAGAATGGTAACATAGGTATAGAAAAAAATGCACGCACGGCTGAAGA
>JANYIM010000076.1 GCA_025362055.1 Bacteroidota bacterium | reverse complement strand
TTATGACTCTCCTTTCTTTTTTGATAGTCTTGCCGTTAAACAACAAATGCCCCTGCTCATTGAATTGAATAAGATCTATCGCCAAAAAGAAGAAAGTTTTGTTGCACTGCTTAATAAGGTTCGCAACAATGAAATGGGTGCCGATGATTTTGAAGACCTGCACCTTCGTTTTATGCCGGGGTTCAGGCCCCAATCAGGAGAAAACTATATTACACTCACTTCTCACAATAACCAGGCAGACCAGATCAACCAACAGCACTTATATAAATTAAATACACCGCCATTTACTTACAAAGCCATTATTGAGAAGGATTTCGCCGAAAACCTTTATCCTGCGGAAGCAGAATTGATATTAAAAGAGGGTGCACAGGTAATGTTCTTAAAGAACGACCTGGTACAAAAAAGATATTATAATGGAAAGATCGGCGTGGTTAAGTCACTGGAAAAGGGCAAAGTAATTGTTGATTGTGATGGAACCATCATTGATGTAACAATGGATACCTGGGATAACTCCCGCTATACTTTGAACCGTGCAGATGGAAAACTCGAGCAGGAAATACTGGGCACATTTACACAATACCCATTACGGCTTGCCTGGGCCATTACCATACACAAAAGCCAGGGCCTTACATTTGAGAGGGTAATGATCGACGCCGGATCTGCATTTAGTAGTGGGCAAGTATATGTAGCATTAAGCAGGTGCACGAGTTTGGAAGGTATTGTATTACTTTCAAAGATCCCCTCTTCTGCTATCTACAACAATGATAATGTTATTAAGGGCCAAAGGGCATTAACTCATAAAGGTTCGCTGGTAGAGCGTTTTTCCGGTGCCCGCCAGGTGTTTACACAACAATTGCTGGAGGAATTATTTTCTTTTAATGATGTGGCTACAGCTTGTGACCAGCTACAGTTTCATATTAAACAACAACAGGATAAATTAAACAAAGGGGCTATTGAGTGGATAGATAATTTAAAAGAAAGGTTTTCTTCCGACAGGGCGGTGGGTATAAAATTCCTTGGCCTTGTGTCGGAATTAATGAAAGAAGAGCCCATTATTGAAAACAACCACGCCCTGCAAAAAAGGATAAGTGATGCCGCCAATCATTTCATACCAAGGTTTACAGCCCTGCTCGATGTTGTACAAAACCATCCACTGATAGCCGAACACAAAGAATCTGCCATAGCGGTCGACGAATATTTACAACAATTATTTTTAGCCCTTTATACAACCGCCTATTATTTACAGTATTGCAAGGGGGCTTTTTCCATCACTTCATTTTTACAACACAAATTAAAATTTGCTTTGCCGCAGTATAATATAAGCTGCTATGCAAGCGGTAAAAAACAAGTTTACATGGATACGCCAAATTCAGAATTATTTGATACGCTTAAGCGCTGGAGGGATATGGTTTGTGCAGAAAGCGGACAGCCGATCTATATGGTGGCCAACCAGGCTTCTATAAAAGAGGTTTGCACATACCTTCCTTTGAATAAAAAAGCCCTGCAACAAATAAACGGATTTGGTAAAGCTAAAGTTGAAAAATATGGTGACGATATCCTGGAAGCTGTGGAAAGTTACTGTAGCAGGCATAATATTGAAACAAACATGCACGCATTGGTGGCAAACCCAAAAAAAGAGCGCAAAGAAAAAAGTATTTCTAAAAAGCCAGATACAAAAAGACTTTCCCTTAAATTATTCAAAGAAGGAAAGACCGTTGCAGAAATTGCTAAGGAAAGAAATTTTGTAGTGGGTACTATTGAGGATCATTTAAGTCATTTTATAAGCGCTGGCGAGATCAATATCGACGAGTTGGTGCCTCCTGAAAAACAGACATTAATTAAATCGGCCGCTGCAAAGTTTCGCCCGGAAGGAATTAAGGCTATATTGGCAAATCTACCGCCAGGGTTCACTTACAATGAAATAAAAATGGTTCTTTCCGCAGAAAATCCTGATGAATAAAATTAGCATCCTATCTCCCGAAATCATCCTGCACCCTTACAATATCCTCCTCATCGCTTGGGTGTTCGGGGTTGGTATGTTGCCAGATCTCTGCAACAATTCCCCATCCATGCAGGCCAATCAATCGATGGCGTTCACCTTGTTTTAACTGAATGATCTCTCCCGGGCTAAGAAAAAAAGGTTCGTTTTCTGTATCCGTTTCACTTTTTATCACTGCAGCCTTTCCACCAATCAACTTCCAGACTTCCGCACGACGATGATGGTATTGCCAACTCAATCTTTTTTCGGGTGCTACAATTAATATCTTGGGGCTGAGCTTGTTGCCTGATAAAATATTTTTTTTATCAAGTTGGGGGAAATAAATATCGATGAATTTTTCTGCCTCTTCTTCATCAATCACAAAAAAACCGCCCCAGGGGCGTGTGCTATCGGTTGCTGTTATTTTCAGGTCCTGTGATCGCAACTGCTCTTCAACTGCATTAAAGACGCCATCTTTTGTAAGATGTGGATGGAAAGAAAAGTCCATTACATTAATATTTTATCGTCCCATGAAAACCATTAGTATTTGCACGTCGCTGGGGTTAACGCCCGAGATCCGTGATGCCTGACCAAGGGTTCGTGGTTTTATTTTAGTGAATTTCTGACGGGCTTCGTTGCTTAATGAAACCAGTTTATCGTAATTAAAATTATCCGGAATGACCAGGTCTTCCAACAGGCTCATTTTTGAGACCAGCTCTTTTTCCTTTTCAATATAGGTTTCATACTTGATCTGTATCTCTGCCTGCTCCAGTGTTTCAGCATCAAAACTCATTAGTGCTGTTTGTAGTTTTGGGATGTGGCTCGCCATATTTGCCAGCCCTATCATTGGCCTGAGCAGGACCTGTGAGGCTCTTTGCTTATTTACTAACGATGATGATTGTACGCTTTCTAGGAAGGGGTTGGTCTCTTCCGGCTCAAGGTTCAGGGAAGCCAATATTTCCTTTATCTTTTCCACATTCTCTTTCTTGGCCTTTACTTTTTCCATCCTTTCCTGCGAGGCTAAGCCTAACCGGTAGCTTTTTTCAGTTAGTCGAAGGTCTGCATTATCCTGCCGGAGTAGTGTTCTGAATTCTGCCCTACTGGTAAACATCCGGTAAGGCTCGTCTGTGCCTTTATTAATAAGATCATCGATCAATACACCGATATACGCTTCGCTCCTTTTTAAAACAACCGGTTCTAATTCCCTGGTTTTTTGATGTGCATTGATCCCCGCCATCAATCCCTGGCAAGCCGCTTCTTCGTAACCTGTTGTGCCATTTATTTGTCCCGCAAAAAAAAGGTTGCTGATCAGTTTAGTTTCAAGGCTGAATTTTAACTGTGTAGGTGGAAAAAAATCATATTCAATGGCGTATCCCGGCCTGAACATCCGACAGTTCTCAAAGCCTGGTACCAGTCTAAGTGCTTGATATTGAACACTTTCAGGCAAGGAAGTAGAGAATCCGTTAACGTATATTTCGATCGTATTCCATCCCTCTGGTTCCACAAATAATTGGTGGCGGTCTCTTTGTGCGAAACGGCTTATCTTATCTTCAATACTTGGACAGTACCTTGGCCCTGTACCCTGTATCCTTCCCTGGTACATCGGACTTTTCTCAAAACCAGTCTTAAGTAATTCGTGAACCTTCTCGTTGGTATAAGTTATCCAGCAGCTGCGTTGCTTATCAGGCGTAATGCGTTCAATGTCTAAAAAGCTAAATCCTATAATTTCCTCGTCACCCTTTTGTTCTTCCATTTTTGAGTAATCAAGGCTTCTACCGTCGATCCTCGGTGGGGTTCCTGTTTTTAGCCGGTCACTTTCAAAGCCAAGCGCAACTAATTGTTCGGTTATTCCTGTTGCCGCCTTCTCAGCCATCCTCCCACCGCCAAAATTCTTCTCGCCTATGTGAATGATTCCGTTTAAAAATGTGCCATTTGTTAAAACAACCGATTTTGCCTTTATTTCATGTCCTAATCCTGTTGAAACGCCGTAAACACGGCCGTCTTTTATCAATAGTCCATTTACGGTATCCTGGTAAAAATCTACGTTTGGGGTGTTTTCCAGCATTTCTCTCCAGGTGGCGGCAAATAGCAGCCGGTCGCTTTGCACCCTGGGACTCAACATAGCTGGTCCTTTTGACCGGTTAAGCATGCGAAACTGGATCATACTTTTATCGGTAACAATGCCGCTATAGCCGCCCATTGCGTCTATCTCTCGTACTATCTGCCCTTTGGCTATACC
>JANYIM010000094.1 GCA_025362055.1 Bacteroidota bacterium | reverse complement strand
ATGCCCGCTGGCTTTCCATGCTCACGGTATAATAATCAATGATGTTCTTTTCAATAAGGCTATTGATGTATAAGCGGTGTGCCGGTACAAAACTCATGAACTCATCACTCATGCTGAAGTGTACAGTAACCTGGTATTTGTTGATCAGTTCGTCATTTATATTTTCCATTCCACGATATTGTTTTCCAACCCGGGTTTGTTCAGGGTCGTTATTTTAATATAGTTATCGGTATAACCTTCCAGGATACCCTGCCTGTTCGGCAGGTAAACATTCTTATTGGCATTTTCGAATAATACTTTTCTTGTTTCACCGATATGCCGGCCGGTAAAGGCCTGCATCTTTTGATAGCTCAGGTTCCTCAATATCTTGTTTCGTTCATGCCTTACCGGTATAGGCACTACCTGCTTCAACTCCAGTGCAAAGGTATTGGCTCTTTCGGAATAAGTGAACACGTGCAGGTAAGAAATATCCAATGCGGTTAAAAATTCAACCGTTTCTTTAAAGTCTGCATCTGTCTCCCCAGGGAAACCAACGATCACATCCACACCAATACAGCAATGAGGCATCAGCGTTTTTATCAGTCCAACCCTTTCTGCATACAACTCTTTCTTATAACGCCTTCTCATCAGTCCCAGTATCTTATTACTGCCACTTTGCAAGGGAATATGAAAATGCGGCATGAATCTTTTGCTGTTGCTCACGAACTCAATGATATCATTGCTGAGCAAATTCGGTTCAATGGAAGATATCCTGAATCGCTCTATACCCTCAACTTTATCCAGTTCTTTAATTAAAGAAAAAAAATCTCCCATCAAAGACGACATCTTCGCTTCAGTCTTCGCGTCCCCCCTCTCCTCAAGGAGAGGGGCCGGGGGTGAGGTGATCTTCGCGTCACCCCTCTCCTTAAGGAGAGGGGATGGGGGCGAGGTAAAATCACCAAGGTTTATCCCCGTTAGCACCACTTCCTTTACACCTTGCTCCGCAATCATCCTTACACTATTGATCACATTATTAATACTATCACTCCTGCTCTTGCCCCTTGCCAAAGGAATGGTGCAAAAAGAACAATTGTAATCGCAGCCGTCCTGTACTTTTAAAAATACCCTTGCCCGGTCATTAATGGAATGCGAGGCGGTAAAAACATTTACATCATCAATATCACAACTGCAGATCTTAGCACTGTCTCCCTTGGTGATCTCTTTTAAGTGCTGGCCAATATTGAATTTTTCTGCAGCACCCAATACCAGGTCAACACCCGGTATGGAAGCGATCTCTTCTGGTTTTAATTGGGCATAACATCCGGTTATCACCACCATGGCAGTTGGGGCTTTGCGCTGGATGCGGCGTACCAACATGCGGCATTCCTTATCGGCATTGTCTGTTACGGAGCAGGTATTGATCACGTATACGTCGGCCACTTCGTCAAAATTTATTTTCTCAAACCCATCATTCTCCAGCAACCTGCCGATGGTGGAGGTTTCAGAGAAATTAAGCTTGCAGCCTAAGGTATGTAATGCAACAGTTTTATTCACGGTGCAAAGATACGAAACCTGAGTGGTTGGTAATGTCGCCAGGTTTATTTAGCAACTTTATTAACCCTTCTTCCTTAATTTTACTTTTCAAAATTTATATGCTTAAAAAATATTTCCCCATTATCGTGTTAGCTGCCGCAGCAGGATTATTCATCTGGATCAAATCTCACCAGCGTGGAACAACAGCACCCCAAACAAACACAACCCAAACAAATAATACCATTACTGTTCCGGCCGTTCAGCCACCCAGTGATAACCCCAATCGCTACGAAGGCCTTAACCGCCGCACCAGTCATATATTTTATTCCAACCACGCCCGTTGCCGCATGGCTTGCAGGCATATCGATGAAAGCGAGGTAAAAGAGATACTGGAAAAAGGTGAAATAAATTACAATAAGATAGAGAACGATGGCAGGGGCAAGACCTACCCGCTTGAAGGCGTTACCCATGACAAGCAACACGTAAGGATCGTTTTTGCACCCAAGGATGATGGGATACTGGTGGTTACCTGCATTGATCTGGACACGGATTGGCCTTGTGACTGTAAGTAAAAGTTGGCAGGGGGAAAGTGGGTAGTCGGTAGTTTGTAGTGGCAGCCCAAAAAATAAATAAGGCATTGAATTTAAAAGCTTTTTCTACCAACTACCAACTACCCACTACAAACTACCAACTTCTCCGTAAGTTTGCGTTTCAACGATTTCAGGATTCAGCATGAAGATCAAATCTCTCCTCGCAAAACCATTTGCCAGCTATATTTATAAGCAGATAAAAAAAGGAATGGAAACGGCTGTACAGGACCAGCAATCCATTTTTAATCATTTGATCAAGGTGGGTACAAAGACCGAGTTCGGTAAAGAACACGGCTTCGCTAATATTAAGACCCATGAAGATTTTGTAAAGCAGGTCCCACTCAGGGACTATGAAGGTTTCAGGGCCTATATCGAAAGAATAAAACAGGGCAGGCATAATGTATTATGGAAGGGGCAGCCCATTTATTTCGCCAAAACAAGCGGTACCACCAGCGGTGTAAAATATATTCCTATCACAAAAGATTCCATTCCCAATCATATCAATACCGCACGCAATGCACTGCTTTGTTATATGGCGGAGACGGGCAATACTAAATTTGCGGATGGTAAACTGATCTTCCTGAGCGGTTCACCCGAGCTGGAAAGAGTAGGGGGTATCCCTACCGGGCGTCTAAGCGGTATCGTTAATCACCACGTTCCAAAATATTTAAGGTCCAATCAATTACCTTCCTATACCACCAATTGCATCGAAGAATGGGAAGAAAAACTGGATAAGATCGTGGAAGAAACGATCAACCAGAACATGACCCTCATCAGCGGCATACCACCCTGGATGCAGATGTACTTCGATAGGCTCACGGAAAAGAGTGGCAAAAAAATAGGGGAACTCTTTCCCAATTTCAGCGTAATGGTGCAGGGTGGTGTGAACTTTGAACCCTATAAGGCAAAATTATATGAAAGCATTGGCAGGCAGGTGGATTGCATAGAATTATATCCTGCAAGCGAAGGCTTCTTTGCATTCCAGGACTTGCCCGCCAACAGGCAGGGCGCACAAAATACCGAAGGCCTGTTACTAAATACCAATAGCGGGATATTCTTTGAATTTGTTCCTGCCGGAGAGATATTCAATGAGAACCCCACACGCATCACATTAAAAGAGGTGAAGATAGGAGAGAACTATGCCCTCGTCATCAACAGCAATGCCGGCCTATGGGGTTATGATATCGGCGACACCATCAAATTTGTTTCGTTGAACCCTTACCGTATCATTGTAAGCGGCCGCACCAAACATTTTATCTCTGCTTTCGGCGAACACGTTATTGGCGAAGAAGTGGAGTCTGCCTTAATGAGCGCGGCGTCTGATGAAAATATTCATATCACAGAATTTACCGTAGCGCCAAATATCGCAAGCAATGGCGGTAAAAGTTATCATGAATGGTTCATCGAATTTGAGAACCTGCCTGCTGATATGAAAGCATTCTCCAAAAAGATCGACGACCAGCTCCGCAAAAAAAATGTGTACTATGATGACCTTATTGGCGGGAATATTTTAGAGCAACTACATGTTTCCGTTATTAAAAAGAACGGCTTTATTGATTATATGAAGAGTGTGGGGAAACTTGGAGGGCAAAACAAAGTGCCGCGTCTTAGCAATGACCGGGTGATAGCGGATGAGTTGGTGAAGTTTAGTATGTAGAAAGTATTTATGAAACGTTAAAAATCAAAACCCAAAACAGGACGGTATTTTTGGGTTTTGACTTTTTAATTTTCACTTTTATTTTACCTTATCTTTACTAATATGTCTCCTAAAAAACGCATCGCATTATTCGGTTCCACCGGCTCCATCGGCACACAAGCGCTGGATGTGATCAGGGCCAACCCGGAGTTGTTTGAAGTGGAGATACTAACGGCCCAGACCAATGATGAACTACTTATCACGCAGGCGCTGGAATTCAGGCCCAATGCGGTGGTGATCGGTGATGAGGCACGTTATGCCAAAGTGAAGCAGGCGCTGGGTTCTACGGATATAAAGGTTTTTTCGGGAGAAGCGGCACTGGAAGAAGTAGCCGATTTTGATACTTATGACATGATGCTGGCAGGTATTGTAGGTTTTGCAGGCCTGAAGCCAACATTAAGGGCGGTAGAAAAAGGGAAAGCGGTTGGGCTGGCCAATAAGGAAACACTGGTAGTGGCAGGCGATATCGTGATGCAAAAAGCCATTGAAAAAAGGGCCCCCATCATTCCGGTGGATAGTGAACATTCTGCCATCTTTCAATGCCTTGTTGGGGAAGCAAGAAATCCTAT
>JANYIM010000087.1 GCA_025362055.1 Bacteroidota bacterium | reverse complement strand
GCAGCATTTCCCGCACTTCTTCTAATGAAAACAAGTGTATCTCGATCTCTTCATTCTTATCGAGGTTTTGTGATGAAACTTTTTTTCCGCCTGTTGCCAGGAAAAGGTGGGTATAATTATTCAGTATGCCCGGATTGGCAGCCAACTTTCCCAAAGGGGTAAACGAAGAAAATGCGTAGCCCGTCTCTTCCAGTAATTCCCTTGCAATGGCTTTGCCTGCATCTTCTCCTTCATCAATGAATCCGCCGGGTAATTCCAGTAAATTTTCTTCGATGGGATGGCGGTATTGTTTCACCAGTATCACTTTATCATCCTCAGTGAGTGCCATGGCACAAACACAGGGTGGCAATTCTACCACAAAATAGGGATCAACGACCTTACCATCGGGCCTTTCACATACATCTTTTCTTGCAGTGAAGTAAATATGATCGGAGAGATAGGTTGAAGATCGTTTTTTCCAGTTCATTAGATCGATTTGGTGATGTGATGATTTGGTGATATGACGATTAAATGCAGCACAAATTGAAGGAATCACCAAATCTCCAAATTGATTCATCTCCAAATCAACTACCATTCCATCCGCTCCCGCAACGCCGTTACGTGTGCCACATGATGCTTACCATGCCAGGCATACATTCCCAACAGGTACCAAAGGGTCATTTCTTTTTTATGTTCGGGGTGAAAGATGGTTCTGTCCATATCTTCCGGGTTCATATTTTGTAAAACCACATTCCAGCGGGTGTGCAAGGCATGCAACAAGGTGAGGGAAATATTAATGGGCAAGGTTTTGGTATCGGCCATCTCTGCCCAGGCCGCTTCATCATAGGGCTTGATGGTTGGCTTGTTTTCTGTAAGTCCTACTTTAAACCGCGTATAGGCGTTCATGTGACTATCAGCAACATGGTGCACCAGTTGTTTAACCGTCCACCCGCCTTCCCTATAAGGTGTGTCCAGTTGGGCGGCATCTAAATTCAATATGGCATTTTCCAGGTGTTGGGGTAAAAAATTTATATCGTTCAGCCATTCCTGTAATTGCTTTTCAGAAAAGGGCTGAACGATATATTTACCAATGGGATAACGCAGGTCTTCCATAGTTACTGTTTATCTGCAACTTTTGCAGGCTTAATACCTTCCAGCAAGATATCAAATATCAACGGAGCGCCCGGAGCAATACCTGAACCGGGGGGAGGGTTATCATTATAAGCCAGTTCTGTTGGGATATACACTTTCCAATGAGAACCCACGGGCATCAATTGCAATACCTCTCCCCATCCTTTTATCACACGGCCTAATTCAAAGATCGCAGGCTGGCCGCGTTTATAAGAATTATCAAATTCCACCCCGTTTATCTGAGTACCGATATAATTCACCACAACCGTATCAATAACTTTGGGTTTATGAGCAGCAGAATCTCCCTGCTTTACGATCTCATATTGCAAGCCATCAGGAAGTGTTATTACCTCTTTCCTTTTTTTATTGGTTTCCAAAAAAGCGATGCCCACCGCCTTATCTGCATCTGCTTTCTTTTTGTCGGCCACAGCTTTGGTAGCAGAAAAAATATCCAGTTGCCTTTGCAAACTTTTATTGCCCGTTTCGGGTGTCAGCTGACAAGCCAGGCTTTTTAAACAATCTTCAAGGCCTTTCTTGAATAAAACCGTGTTCAAATCCGTAATGCCTTGTTGTTTCATGTTGGTAGCCACATTAAATCCTGCCATATAACTAAAACTATCCAGCAGGTTTTTGATGGGTGCCGCAGCTACTGTTACGGGTACTTTTACCGGTGTTTTTACCGGCGCTTTTGTATCTTTTTGGGCCGATACGGTTAAAACTGTTGTCAATACTAACGTACAAAGTAATAGCTTCTTCATTAAATTTATTTTTTGTGAAAAATTGAAATGCAAATAAAAGGGATTTTATTCATCCCGTATCTCCTTCCCTGTTAAATGTATGAAAACGTCTTCCAGGTTGGCCGCCTTCACCTGTTTGGGGCGCTCAAAACCTGTATTCACCAGGTCGTCGATCATTTTATCAGGCGAATCGAGTGATATTATTTTTCCTTCGTCCATGATGGCGATCC
>JANYIM010000053.1 GCA_025362055.1 Bacteroidota bacterium | reverse complement strand
CCATATGCTGTATAACTTTGAATACGCTTCAAGTATATGCAGGTGTGTATTCATCGTTTTTTTTTCATTGGCATCTTTCGCACTTAAGCGTATATACTGCATGGGCGTCCATTCTTCTGTAAATGCATCAATATAACCTCTCTTAACAGTGTCATAGCTGTATTGCTCAATAACCGTAAAAAGATCAATGGCATATTTTTTTGCATCGTCTAAAGTAGTGGCATGATAGAATTCACTCAATGCATAAATAGCAAAGCTTACAGCATAAACCTGTTTCTTTTTATCTGAAGCCACGCCTTTATAATTTACACTCCAATAAACGCCACCCAGGGTTTTATCAATAAAATGATCAATAAAATAATGGTAAGCCCTTTGGGCGCATTTAAGATAAGCAGGCTCATTAGTAAGATTGTAAGCTGCAGAAAAAGTCCAGAGTATGCGGCTGTTTAAAACGCTTCCTTTGTCTGCTTTTTTATCTGTATTGTTAAACCGATCTATTTTGCCAATGAACCCACCATACTCATCATCAATATCATGGTTTACCCAATAAGAAAGTATATTCTCTAATTCTGTTTCAAGTTCCTTTTTAAAATGGTGCAGTGCTTCAGCCATCAATATTATTTATGAGAATCAGCATGTTTTTTATAAGTTACCATAACATATTCGGATGCATTCTCTTTATTGGCATCTATGATCTTATAAAGCGTATCAACTGAGGTGGAAGAAGTAAAACCATCTGCTGCAGTATTAACAACATAATCGAGCAACTTATCTATTGTAGTGGTGGCAACATGCATGCGGGTATCTGACGATGCGTAATAAATAAATACTTTCCCGTCCTCATCGGCAATCCATCCGTTACAAAATGCAACATTAGATACATCGCCGGTCCTTTCCTCGCCTTCTGGTGCAAGAAAATAACCCCCGGGTTTATAAATTACTTTTGTAAGATCTTGCAGGTCTGTTACAAACATGTAAAGCACATAACGCAAACCTGCAGCCGTATTTCTTACACCATGCGCAAGATGCATCCAGCCAAGTTTTGTTTTTATAGGGGCCGGACCGGAACCATTCTTAGCCTCGTAAACAGTGTGGTATATCTTGCGGTCTACGATTACTTCTTCTTTTATGACAGCATTTGCTATTGATGCCGATAAACCAAACCCAATGCCGCCGCCGTTTCCGGCATCAATAAATCCATCCTGTGGTCTTGTATAAAATGCATACTGGCCTTCGACAAATTCAGGATGCAATACTACATTGCGTTGCTGCGGTGATGATGTTTTTAAATCTGCAAGGCGCTCCCAATTTTTTAAATCCTTTGTCCTGGCAATACCACATTGGGCAATAGCTGCAGACTGGTCGCCCGGTTTTGCATCCGGATCACGGCGTTCAGTACAAAACAAACCATATATCCATCCATCTTCATGCTGCACAACCCTTATGTCATAAATATTTGTATCCGGATGTTCTGTTTCAGGCATTTGAATGGGGTGACCCCAAAATGTAAAATTATCAATACCATTTTCACTCTCTGCTACTGCAAAAAAAGATTTCCTGTTTAAACCTTCGACCCGCGGAATAATAAGATATTTATTATTGCATTTAATCGCACCTGCATTTAATACTGCATTGATACCAAAGCGCACCATAAGGTATGGATTGGTTTTATAATTAAGATCATATTGCCAGAACAATGGTGAATGTGCTGCTGTAAGAATAGGATATTTATAACGATCGTATATGCCGTTACCCAGCCCTGCTTTTTCATTACGGCGGGTAACCAGGTCTTTGTGCTCTGATTGTAAAAAGGCTAATCTTTTTTCAAAACTTGTCTTCATTGTATTTCTTTTTAGGATCGAATCAGGATATTTAACCTTAACCCACCCCTGTGCTGAACGGGAGGGATTAAGATTAGTTTTCTAATTTATCCCACCATGTTTTTTTCAGTATCACCATTATTACTGCCAGGACCGCCACGGTTAGCAGCAAAGGCAGTTTCATCCACAACACCACATACATGGGCAAAATGGTAAGGCAGGTTTGCGCTATGATACCCAGTGCCACATTAAACATATCCAGCTTAAACCGTTTATTGGGCTGGAAAGCGGGCTCCTCCGCCATTACTATTGCATGTACCGGTTTCCAGAAACCCCAGGGCCTTACGTTTTTATAGAAAGCTTTCAACACTGCCGCTTCTGTTGGCGGGGCCGTATAGGTTCCAATTAAACAACCCGCAAGCGACAATGCAAAC
>JANYIM010000022.1 GCA_025362055.1 Bacteroidota bacterium | reverse complement strand
ATTTGCCATTGCCATCAATCCTTGCATCGGCTATAAATAACATTGGTAAGGTGTAAGCAATACCTGCTACTACAGTGTGGCGATTATTTTTATTACTTATTTGTCCGAACCAATTTTTTTCTTCACTACCAAAAATATTTTTGGGGCCACCTTCGACTTTATAATGATAGTCGAATCCTATATAGGGATATAACCATTGCATCCGCCCGAGATAACGTCCAACCATTGTTTCGCTTTCATACCCATGCATATCATGGTAGCCTAAATGCCACATGGTGCTAACTTTCCAACGGGTTTGCGCAAGCATTGCCTCTCCATCACTTCCATTATATTCCACACCAATTTTCGCCATTAAATGAAACCCGTTATCATCAGCATTTAACTTTCGTTTAGCCAATTTTGGATTTGGTATATCTGGATTAGGCAGATTGTTATCATATCTCAGGATCCTGCCCATTCCGCTCATCATGTGATATAAAATATGGCAATGAAAAAACCAGTCTCCGCCATTTTCATTTGCGGCAAATTCTATAGTATCCCGTTCCATAGGCATAATATCGATGATGTTTTTCATTGGGGAGTATTCACCCTGGCCATTCAGTAATCTGAAATCATGGCCATGCAGGTGCATAGGGTGTCGCATCATAGAGTTATTGAAAAGAATTATTCTGACATTCTCGCCTTTTTTAATTAAAATTCTGTCAGATTCGGAAACAGTTTTATTATCGAGTGTCCACACATACCGATTCATATTTCCGGTTAGATCAAACTTTAACTCTTTTAAAGGGCCTGGGGGCAATGTGGTTTTTTTCGCAGTGCGAAGCATTCCATAATTAAGCGTAACAATATCTGTGTTATCAGCTGGCATATCCATTCCTGGCATATTTGCGTTTTTCATTTGCTTATCCTGCATAGTATCCCGGTTGCTTTCAAAGCCAGTTACCTCAGGATACATTACCGTATTCATATCCATCGTTTGGTTGCTCATTTCCATTCCCATTGGCATCATATTTCCCTTCATGTCCATCATCCCATTCATCATTTTCATCCCAGCGAAATATTTGAGTTTCGGCAAAGGGGTAGCGACCACTTTTTCACCGTTTCCTAACCAAAGAGCAGCTGAGCGGGTACGATCTTCCGGGGTCACCAGGAATTCATAGCTTTTGTTTTCCGGAACAGTTACAACAACATCATAAGTTTCAGATACGGCAATGATCAATCTGTCCACTTCTACCGGTTCCACATCATTGCCATCGGATGCAACAACGGTAATTTTTCCGCCAGACCAGGTTAGCCAGAAATAATCAGATGCCCCCGCATTAGCTATACGCAGTCTTACCTTATCACCTGCTTTGAATTGAGATTGCTCAAATTGATTTTTGCCATTAAGCAAAATATTATCATAATAAACATCGCTTACATCCATTGCATTCATTCTTTTCCATTCATTTGTAAGTTTGGTCTTTAAATGTCCTGTTCTTATGGCCTCAGCATAGCTTTGGGTACTTCCTTTTTTTATTGCGAACCAATCGGTAGCATTTTTCAAGCTGCGATGTACCTCTTCAGGTTTCATATCGGTCCACTCACTGATCACCAATGGAATCGTAGGAATGTCCCACTCAGTTTTTCTTTTTTTCATAATAAAAGCTCCGTACATACCGATCTGTTCCTGCAATTCAGTATGGCTGTGGTACCAGTGTGTGCCCGTTTGCACAATAGGATATTTGTATAAATAAGTACTGTGAGGCTTAATAGGCATTTGGGTAAGATTTGGAACCCCATCCATGTTATTAGGAAGGAAGAGTCCATGCCAATGCAATGAAGTTCCCTCATTCATTTCGTTATGCACCCATATTTCTGCAGTGTCGCCTTCGGTAAATGTGAGTGTTGGCATTGGTATTTGTCCATTTACTGCAATAGCATGTTTTGCTTTACCAGTAAAATTTACAATTGTATCAGTTATGTATAAATCGTAACGCACTGTTCTGGGGGGTGTATTATTTACAATTGTTTTTATAGGTTCTGTTTTGGGTCTATTCATTTCCATATTGCCCATATCATGCTGATGTTTTGCTGTATCAACAGGCATCTT
>JANYIM010000296.1 GCA_025362055.1 Bacteroidota bacterium | reverse complement strand
TGCGCTGGGATTGCTAAGAATTGACTTAAAACTTGCTTTAAGTATCGCTAAAAAGGCCCTGAACTGACTAAACTTTTGCATCAGATGATTTTTTAAAGTGTAAAGCTATTGGTAAAAAAGGATTCCAGGAAATTTGGGATTTATGCGACAAATGTCGCATATTTGTATGACAAATGTCGTAAACATGAAAAAGATAGAAACGCAAAAGAAAACTGTTCTGTACAAGCAAAAAAGTACGGTCACGAAGGTAGCGGAGCCAATGGCCCTATATAAAACCGTAAAGGCTATACCCCAGTTAAAGGAATTCACTTATACTGAATTTAAAAAGATCGCTGATAAAACACCTTTTACACAGGCAGAATGGGCAGCTATGTTGCATGTAAGTGAGCGTACCCTTCAGCGTTACGCAAAGAATAATGGCCATTTTGCACCCATTAATTCTGAACGGTTCCAACAGTTGAACCACTTATTTTCAAGAGGAAAAAAATTGTTTGGAACTGTTGCTTCTTTTTATAACTGGATACACGCTAACCCTCCCATGCTTGAAGGTGATCTTTCTTTTTCTTCACTAACTTCTTTCGACGGCATACAAAAAGTATTGACCCAGATCGGAAGAATAGAACATGGCATCTTAGCATGAGAGTTTACAGACTTGTTAAAGGCGAATTTATCAAAGACCTCACCGGTAATGGTTCAAAATTATATGGTGGCAGGTGGAACTCCGTTGGATTACCTGCCTTATATACCGCAGAACACATTTCACTTGCAGTATTGGAAAACCTGGTGTACCTGAAAAAATATAAAAAACCGCCTGACTATCACCTTTTAACCATTGAATTGCCGGATAGTATTGAGCCGGTTGTAATCAATAAAGGGAAATTAAAACGAAACTGGAAAGATGATCCGAATTATTCGCAGTTCATTGGTGATGCATTTTTACGGTCCGGGCAGGGCTTGTATTTGAGAGTCCCGTCGGCTATTGTAGACGAAGAGCATAATTTTATCATCAACCCTAATCATTCGCAGGCTGTTAAATTAAAAATATTAGCTACACAAGGTTTTCACTTCGACAAAAGACTGTTCCTTACCAATGAATAAAACCTACCTTCTTCTCGGCAGCAATATGGGCAACAGTGAAAAACAACTACTGGCCGCACAAAAACATATTGAAAAAAAAGTAGGTAATATAATCCGCCGTTCATCTATTTATCAGACAGCTGCCTGGGGTAAAACAGACCAGCCCGATTTTTTGAACCAGGTTATCATTGTCGAGACCATCCTTGATGCTTCAACTACCATGAGTGCCATCCTGCTGATCGAAAAAAATATGGGAAGGATCCGTACCCAAAAGAATGCGCCAAGGATCATTGACATTGATATCTTGTTTTTTAACAAGGCCGTCATTGAGCAGGCAACACTTATTGTTCCACACCCACAGTTGCAAAACAGGCGCTTTGTATTAATACCACTAAATGAACTTTCTGCCAATTTTATTCATCCTGTTAATCAAAAAACTATCCACCAGTTATTAAGAGTTTGCCCCGATAAACTTGCTGTGAAAAAAAAATAATTATTAAGCAATCATTTCCGTTTATTTTGCAGGCCTGCTCCTGATAACTATCAGGTTGCCCATTTGCACATCACAATGAAGTATAGTTTCGTTACCATAGAAGGAAATATCGGCGCCGGTAAAACAACACTCACCCATTTACTCAGCAAACATTTCAACGCACGCATCATCCTCGAAGAATTTGCAGACAATCCCTTTTTGCCAAAATTTTATGAGAACCCGGGGCAATACGCATTTCCGCTCGAATTATTCTTTATGGCCGAGCGTTATAAACAATTGAAGGACCTGTTGCAGACAAAAGACATGTTTCAACAGATCACTATCTCCGATTATCTTTTTACCAAATGTCTTTTATTCGCCAAGGTGAACCTGCCGGATGAAGAATTTCGTTTGTACCAAAAATTATTTGAAATAATCAACCCGCAGATACCACAACCGGGAATACTGATCTACCTGCATACCCCCGTACACAAGCTACAGGAGAACATAAAAAAAAGGAACAGGGAATATGAACAGAATATCCCCAATGATTATCTCTTTACCCTGCAAGAGACCTATACACAGTATATCAAGCAACACAATATAAAAACACTTTTCGTTGATGCTGTCAATGCCGATTTCCTGGGCAATGAACAACACCTCAGCGTAATCATTGATGCACTGGATAAGGAATATGAAGACGGGCAGCATTATATTACACTGCCGTAAAAAACAACAATGAATACCAACAGGCTCCCAAAAGAATTCTGGAATTTCATCTTTGCCCGCTTGTTCTTTGTGTTGGGGTTACGCATGATCACCACTGTTGTCATCTACCAGATGTTTCACCTGGCAAATACCTATATGGTGGGTATTGCCGGGCTCTGTGAATTTGTGCCGGCTGTAATAGCAGCGATTTATTCGGGCCATTACATAGACCTCCACAATAAAAAAAAGGTGTTGCTGGTGTCTTATGCTTTTTATTTACTGTGTGGCATTTCCCTGGCAATCGTTAGTTTACCGCAACTACCCCTTACTGTTAGTACAAGGGTCTCATTGATATTATCCATTGTATTTTGCACCGGTATCATCCGCTCCTTTGCCGGCCCCGCTGCCAACAGTATGATCGCGGCAATTGTTCCCCGTCCGCAATTGCCCAGGGCCATCTCTTTTAATTCTTCCACCTGGCTGGTGTCTTCTATCATGGGACATGCAACGGGTGGTTTGTTGATCGCCTTTGCGGGAATTTCAAATGCTTATTTTGTATCCGCTGCCTTAATTCTTACTGCAGGGGTTTTTGCCAGCTTATTAAAACCCAAACCTCCTGTACAAAAGCCACAAAAGGAGCCCATGGTGCAAGCCATCAAACAGGGTTTTCGTTTTGTATTCAATAATAAGGACATGCTGGGCGTAATATCACTGGACCTTTTTGCCGTATTGTTTGGTGGCGCTGTTGCATTCATTCCCGAAATAGCGGATAAGGTGCTGCACACCGGCCCTATCGGCTATGGCTTTTTAAATGCGGCCATGGACATCGGCAGCCTGGTGAGCATTGCCATATTGATCTGGTTCCCGATGAAACAAAAACAAGGTTTAAAAATGATGTTGTCTGTTGCTGCATTCGGCATCTTCATCATCGTATTTGGCTTATCAAAAATATACTGGCTTACTTTTCTTTCATTATCCATTGCAGGTTTCTTCGATGGGATCAGTGTAGTAGTAAGAGGTACCATCGCACAAATAAGCACACCCGATGAATTAAGGGGCAGGGTTGCATCCATCAACCTCATCTTCATCAATTCCTCCAATGAACTTGGCCAATTCGAAAGTGGTGTTACATCAAAATGGTTTGGCTCGGTACCGGCCATCATCATTGGTGGTGCCATGTCACTGGCAATTGTTGCGGGCACCTGGTTTAAGTTTCCGAATTTAAAGAAGATAGAATATTAAATAGATATCCTGATACCGGCTTCAGTATGCATGGCATCATCGTTGCGTCGCAATCCCTTCAACGTGATACCAATTTTCAGCTAAAATCCCGGTCAGTAAATGATCTTTCTGATGTATTTCGTAACTTCCATACCGGATCTCATCTGCCCTTTATTAACTGAGCGCAACCTTTTTGACCTTTTAAACGTTTTAAACCTTTAAACGATCTCACATGCAACGCAGAAATTTTCTCCGCAATACAGGCTTAACATTGGCAAGCCTTGCATTATTAAACAAAGAATCCATGGCTGCTTTTTTTGCTGACCCCGCCTGGAAAATAAAAATGCTCACAGATGATATCGGCGTATTCACCGAAAAAGGCGGTACCATCGCATTCCTGCTCACTAAAAAAGGCATCGTGGTCATTGATGCACAGTTCCCCGATACTGCTCCTCATTTAATTGATGAATTAAAAAAGAAAAGCGATAACCCTTTCCGTTACCTGATCAATACCCATCATCACGGCGATCATACATCCGGCAATATTGCATTCAAAGGATTAGTGGAACATGTGGTAGCGCATGAAAATTCCTTAGCCAATCAAAAGAAAGTGGCCATTGATAAGAAGAATGAAGACAAGCAACTTTATCCTGATATCACGTTTGGTGCCGATGGCTGGAAACAGAAAGTGGGCAAGGAAAAGATCAGGACCTATTATTTTGGCCCGGGCCATACCAATGGCGATGCATTGATCCATCTAGAGCACGCCAATATTGTTCATATGGGCGACCTGGTGTTCAACCGCCGTCATCCTTTCATTGATAAAACAGCAGGCGCCGAAATTGCCAACTGGATCGTATTGCTCGACAAAGCGATCGCCACATTCGACAGCAATACGCAATTTGTTTGCGGGCATTCCGGCAAAGATTATGATATTGTATTAAAAGCCGATGACCTCAAATCTTTTGGAGATTACCTTGGAAATGTTTTAAAATTCACGGAAGCAGAAATAAAAGCCGGCAAGAGCAAAGAAGAAATTATTAAAGCAAAAGAGATACCCGGCTCACCAGAGTGGAAGGGTGATGGCATAGACCGCCCGCTCACAGCAGCTTATATAGAGTTAACAACAAAATAAATATGGAACGCTGATCTTTAAAATCACCAGGTTAAGGCCGGGTTTACTACATTACAACAGTTTTTACTCTGCGGTAACAGGGCTGATCATATTCTTTACTTCCTCGATCCTGTTTGCAGGAAAGCCTCCCTGGCTGGCATGTTCCTGGATTATTTCCTTATTGGGTGCATTGTACACGCAATATATCTTGTCTTCGGTAACGAAACTTTCCACCCATTGAATGCTTGGCCCAAGGTTATTCAATACACTACATGATTTTTGTGAAATAGCCTTAAGCTCAGCTGAAGAAAGTTTACCTGCTCCGGGTATTTCCCTTTCAATTACATACTTTGGCATAATCTGGAATTTTAGAGCCCTAAATTATGAAAACTAACGTAAAAATAAAAGGAGGGCCATTATTTTACCGAAATAAGTTTCTCCAGTACAAAATAAACGATGGGGCAAAAACTGGAATTCTTTAAAGTGAGCGGCTGTCTTTTCAACAACACATCTTCATCCGTGTAGGGAAAACGGTGGCAATCAGACGGGCGTACTTCATAGATGCTACAGAAATTATCTGCACCCAAAAACGGGCAGGGTTTCGTTCTCAGTACATAATCACCCTCACTATCCACAAACAGGTAATTGTTAATAAGGTCTCCCTCCTTCATCTTCAGGTATTTGGAGATGCGCTTGATATCCGGCGTCTTAAACCGGGGAGAATAGCTTTTGCAGCAATTGGCACATGTAAGACAATTGATTTTTTCAAAAGCCTCCTCATGCAGGTTGGGTAAGGCTTTCAACACTTTGTTCTTATCTGCCCGGTTCAGGAACTGCTTATAGAGCTTCTGATGGTCGGCCGATTTTTTTTCCCAGTTCTCTAATAATTCTTCCTCCATGTACTATTAGCTTGCAGATGATTTCAGGAGCTGCTGCCCCATTTTTCCACAGCACAAAAGTAGCGAACTTATTAGCACTAAATCTTGTTGTGTTATCGTAAATTTGCGGCGAAATACGTCTTAAAATGCTCAATAGAAATTTGCGGTACAAGAGAGTGACACAACGCTGATGCCATGAAAGACAAATGTTAGTAAACAAGGTCATTCGTTGAGATGCTTCGTTCCTCAGCATGACAAAAAAATCAAACGGGTCATATGAATCTTTTCGAACAACAACAACATGAATTTGCCGGTCGCCATATCGGGCCAAATGAACACGAAACCAGGGAGATGCTGAAAACCATTGGCGTTGATTCGCTGGATGAGCTCATCAACAAAACGGTGCCGGCATCCATCCGGTTAAAAAAACCTTTGAAAATTCCGGTAGCGCAAACAGAATTCGAATACCTGAATGAATTAAAAAAAGTAGCTGCGAAGAATAAGGTCTTCAGATCCTATATCGGGCAGGGCTATTACAATACCATTACCCCCAGCGTTATTTTACGGAATGTTTTTGAGAACCCGGGATGGTACACGCAATACACGCCCTACCAGGCCGAGATATCACAAGGCCGTTTGGAAAGCCTGTTGAATTTTCAGACCATGGTATGCGACCTTACCGGTTTGGAACTGGCGAATGCAAGCCTGCTGGATGAAGCTACTGCTGCTGCAGAAGCAATGGCAATGGTATTTCATCACAAGAACAAGGGTGATGTCATTACGGCTCCTAAATTCTTTGTAGATACTAACGTGTTTGCACAAACGAAGGAAGTATTATTGACCAGGGCGGCCCCTATTGGCATTGAATTGGTTCATGGTGATTATAAAACTGCCGGTTTGGATGAAACTTATTTTGGCGCCATTGTTCAATACCCAAACAGCATCGGGTCGGTGGAAGATCACCGTGCATTCATAAAAAATGTTCATGCGGTGAATGGCTATGTAGTGATGGCAACCGACCTGCTGGCACTAACGGTATTAACCCCTCCCGGTGAATTGGGCGCTGATGTTGCGGTAGGTTCTGCACAGCGTTTAGGCGTTCCCCTGGGTTATGGCGGCCCGCACGCCGCATTCTTTGCAACCAAAGATGAATTCAAACGCGGCATTCCCGGGCGTATCATCGGCGTAAGCATTGATGCACAGAACAACCGTGCCCTGCGCATGGCTTTGCAAACAAGGGAGCAACACATTAAAAGGGAAAAAGCTACTTCCAATATCTGTACCGCACAGGCTTTGCTCGCCAATATGGCCGCGATGTATACCATTTATCACGGTCCGGACGGATTGAAGAAGATTGCATTACGCATTTACGTGGTGGCAGCAGCCATTGCAAAAGCATTGGAAGCTGCAGGTATAAAATTATTAAGCAGGAATTTCTTTGATACCATCACTTTTGAAGTAAGTGATGTAACCGCATTTAAAAATGCAGCGATCGCTAACCAGGCCAATTTTCATTACAATGCAGACGGAACCATCAGCCTTTGCATTGATGAAGTTGCTTCCAACTATATCGGCGAAACAGAAAAAAACCTTTCGGCAATATTCAAGACGGGAGCAGGGAAGGATATCAGCATTCGTTATGACAAGCCAGATACGGTTTATGAATGGCCCGAATCTCTTAAAAGGACTTCTACTTATTTACTACATCCCGTTTTTAATACCCATCACAGTGAAAGCCAGATGATGCGGTATATCAAATCGCTGGAAAATAAAGACCTCAGTTTAAATACTTCCATGATCTCATTAGGAAGTTGTACCATGAAGCTCAATGCCGCTACAGAGCTCATTCCTGTAAGCTGGCCCGAGTTTGGCGCTATTCATCCCTTTGCTCCTGCAGCGCAAACAAAAGGGTACCAGCACATCATTTCAAAACTGGAAGATTACCTGTGCAAGATCACCGGTTTCAACGCCTGTTCCCTGCAACCCAACAGTGGTGCGCAAGGCGAGTATGCGGGACTGTTAGCTATCAGGGCATATCATATCGACCGTAAAGAAGCTCATCGCGATGTTGTGCTGATCCCCATTTCTGCACATGGCACCAATCCTGCCAGCGCCATCATGGCCGGCATGAAGGTGGTAGTAGTAAAAAGTGATGAGGAAGGGCATATTGATGTGGCCGATCTTAAATCAAAAGCAGTAGCGCATAAGGATAACCTTTCGGCCTTAATGGTCACTTACCCAAGTACCCATGGTGTATTTGAAGAAAGCATTAAAAAGGTTTGCAGTATCATTCATGCAAACGGCGGTTTGGTATATATGGATGGCGCCAATATGAATGCACAGGTTGGGTTGACCAGTCCGGGTATGATCGGCGCTGATGTTTGTCATTTGAATTTGCACAAAACGTTTTCCATCCCGCATGGTGGCGGTGGGCCCGGTGTTGGCCCCATTTGTGTAAATAATAAATTGAAACCTTATTTACCAGCACACAATATTACCGACACGCTGAAAGTACCCGGAAAGCCTACAACAGCCGTCTGTGCTGCACCTTATGGCAGTGCAAGCATTTTACTCATCAGCTATGCTTATATAAAAATGTTAGGTGGGGATGGGGTGAAAAAAGCAACTGAATATGCGATACTTAATGCCAATTACATGAAGGCGAAACTGGAAGGCCATTATAAGATCTTATATACCGGTACACATGGCCATTGTGCACATGAGTTCATTGTTGACCTGCGCCCTTTTAAAATAACTGCCGGCATTGAAGCAGAAGATGTGGCCAAGCGTTTGATGGACTATGGTTTTCATGCACCTACCATGAGTTTCCCGGTGCCGGGCACGATCATGATAGAACCTACGGAAAGTGAAGACAAGGGAGAGCTGGATAGGTTCTGTGAAGCATTGATCAGCATCCACGAGGAAATAAAAGCGATCGAAGATGGCCGATCAGACAAAACAGATAATGCTTTAAAAAATGCACCGCATACACAAGCTGTTATTTGTGCAGATGGATGGAACCATAGCTATTCCAGGATGGATGCAGCTTTCCCCCTCGCCTACACGATGAAAAATAAATTCTGGCCCGCCATTGCCCGTATCAACAATACTTTTGGCGACAGGAACCTGATCTGCACCTGTGAACCGATGGAGCATTACATGGAGGAGCCTGTTACGAACTAAAAGAAAAAGCTACATATGCAGTCCAACCCCGTGTTGGACTTTTTTTTGCAATCAACTGAAAATACCCAATGTAGGGTATGCGCCAGTGTTAGATTAAACAGTTCTTTGTGAAAATTTAAAACATGAAAAAAATATTTGCTATTGCTTTGGTATTCTTCGCTGCTTGTTTACATACATCAGCACAAAAAAAGATCAGTACTTATGTAGCAGGCCATTTCGGGCTCGCCTCTGCAAAATCCAGCACTTCAGGCGCCACTGGTCGTTTCAGTACCGGCATTGGCCTTGAATTTGAGTTGCCCTTAGCTAAAAAAATAAGCCTTGCAGCTGCCCCCACTTTAAACTTCAGGGGATATAACAATAGCGCATTCAACCTTAAGGCAACTTATATTGATCTGCCCCTTACATTGGAGGTAGTATATTTTCATGTAGAGGAGCTAAATCTTTATGTGGGTGCAGGTGCATATGCAGGTATCGCCATTGCAGGAAAGTATCAGAATACCGGGGCAGACTGGACGAAACTAAAATTTGGCGAATCCGCTGCTGATAATCGTTCTACTACTGACCTGGGACTGAACTTTACTACAGGCCTCCATTTCAATAAACTAAAGGCCGGATTCCAATACCAGCAAGGGTTAAAGAATGTGGTGCCAAAAGACAGGCAGGTCAATGGGGCATCAATAAAATTGAACAATTTCTCTGGTTTCCTTGCTGTTAAACTCTCTGCTTTCAATAAGAAAAGAAGGTAGTATAAAAGAAAACCCTGAAAATAAAAATGCTCAGCTAACCGGTTGGGCATTTCTTTTATATGCCAGTCTGCCGATAACGGTTCATTAACCCAACCTGCTTCCCTTTTTATTCAAAAAGAATTATATTGTTATCGAACTTTATAAACTAATCAACATGAGAAAGCAACTTATTATCATTTTGGCATTTTGTTTTGCATGCGGTGCTGCATTTGCGCAAGCAGACAATACAGAAGCCACCAATAAGATCAGGAATGAAGGATTAAGAAATTCAAAAGTGATGGACATTGCCCTTCACCTGGTAGACATGAGTGGCCCGAGGCTTACCAATTCACCCGGTTTTTTCAGGGCGGCTAATTGGGCAAAGGACGAGTTGACCAGGATGGGCTTAGTGAATGCAGCATTGGAACCCTGGGGAGATTTTGGAGTGGGATGGGAACAAACCAAATGTTATGTTGCCATGACAGCTCCTTATTATTGTCCCTTTATCGCCATACCCCGTGCATGGACAGGGGGTACACCCGGCAAAAAAATGATCAGCGATGAAGTAATGCTCATTAATGCCAAAGACTCTGCCGAATTATACCAGAATTATTCCGGTAAGATCAAAGGCAGGATCGTGATGTTCTATTCTTCTGATACATTGCATCCTTCTTTCACCAGGCCTGATGCAGAGCGTTTGGCT
The DNA here is from genome assembly GCA_025362055.1 of Bacteroidota bacterium. Lineage (GTDB taxonomy): Bacteria > Bacteroidota > Bacteroidia > Chitinophagales > Chitinophagaceae > Ferruginibacter. Next base: position 10,578 of record JANYIM010000296.1, on the reverse strand, counting down.
GACAGTTCGCTGGAAAAAATGGCGAATGCCAAACCAGATACTTCCCGTGGTGGCGGACAAAGAAATTTCAATAACCCGCAGATGAATGCAAGACGCCAGCAACAAACATTGCAGCGCCAGCTGGCTGCGTTCTATAATGCAGAGAAACCCGCATTGGTACTCAGCATGAGCCGTGCAGGCAACCAGGGAACCTTGTTTGTACAGAACGGCGGCTCCTATACAAAAGATGCCGAAAATAATTATGCCTGGGTAATGATGTCCAGCGATGATTATCTGCGTGTACAGCGCCTCGTTAGTTCCGGGCAGAAGGTTCAGTTGGATGCCGATATAAAAACAAAATTTTATGGTGATGATATAAAGGGATATGATGTTGTTGCCGAGATACCCGGAACCGATCCTGTATTGAAAGATGAGATCGTGATGATCGGCGGGCACCTGGATAGCTGGCATGGTGCTACCGGCGCAACAGACAATGCTGCCGGCAGTGCAGTAATGATGGAAGTGATAAGGATATTAAAAGCTACAGGCTTGCAACCAAGAAGAACCATCCGGATTGCCTTATGGAGTGGTGAAGAGGAAGGTTTATTGGGTTCCCGTGGATATGTAAAGAATCATTTTGCCGATCCTGCCGATATGGTATTGAAACCCGAACACGCAAAAGTATCCGCCTATTACAATTTAGATAATGGTACGGGAAAGATCCGTGGCATTTATTTGCAGGGTAACAAAGAGGCGGGTCCCATCTTTGCAAAATGGCTGGAACCATTTTATGACCTGGGTGCAAAAACTGTTACAATAAGTAACACCGGTGGAACCGACCACCAATCCTTTGACGGCGTTGGTATCCCTGGTTTTCAATTCATACAGGACCCGATCGATTATGATACCCGTACACACCACACCAATATGGATACCTACGATCATTTACTGCCTGATGACCTTAAACAGGCGGCAACCATCATCGCAAGTTTTGTGTATAATACGGCACAGCGTGATGAAAAGATCCCGAGAAAGGAATTACCAAAACCAAGACCGGCGGGCGGAAGAGGTTTTTAAAAGGATGTATATAAAACAAGAACAGGGGCACCAATGGTGCCCCTGTTCTTGTTTTATCAGGATAGAAATAATTAAAATGAAGAATTATTTTTCTTTCGCTACGGTTAACCGCGTAAATTCTGAGCCACTGAATATTTTAGACAATTTGTTGTCATTGGTCTTCTTCCACTCAGGAATATGTGTTTCAGAAACAATGCGCCAGAAATTTTTAGACTTCAGGTCGTCGTAATCGGGTGATTTAACAAATATCCCAATGATCGTGTTGCGCTTTTTAAATTCAATTTTAACAGCAGTCTTGGCCAGGTGAACAGGCTCTAAAAACTTTGTAATGAGTTCATTAACCATGTGGTAAATTTTTTGCAAATGTAGGCTAAATAGGGCTCTTAACCGAATTTATTTAATGAACAGGTGTTTCAGTACTGCTAACGCTGTAGGTTATAATAAATGCCCCACGCCATTTTCGGGATATTTGCCCCTGATGGGTGCAAAAAAACAGAGAATATGCTTAATATCTGCTGCTTCATCATTACCTGTAAAAAATGGTTCGGCAAATATCAATTGCCTGTTCTCAAAATCAAGGCCTAGCATCACGATGGGGACCCCTGCTTTTTTTGCAATATGATAAAAACCCGTACGCAGGCGATCTACCTTTTTTCGTGTACCCTCCGGCGAGAGCGCAATGATGAATTCGTCCTTACCGGCAAAAAGTTGCACGACTGCATCTACAAAATTAGTTTTATGAAAACGATCAACGGGTATGCCCCCGAGGCGACGGAAAATAAAACCAAATGGAGGTTTGAATAATTCCTGCTTACCCAGGAATTTAATACGTTCCAGGTGAAGTACTTTCCTGAAAGCCAGGCCAACGCTTACATCACGGCTGCTGGTATGTGGCGCTACGATCACAACCGCTTTTTTTAAAGTTGCAGGAATTGTACCAACGGCCTTCCATCTGCCCCGGCGCAAATATATTTTACATAAATAGTTGAGCAAGCTATCTTTTTATACAAACGAAAGTAAAGTTATTGCTCCAATGAAAAGACTATTGGTAATTTTTATATCCGGTAGCAAACAGCATTGATATTCATACCAGCACCTACTGATGCAAACAATACAACATCACCTTCATCCAGCCGGTGTTCGGGCATGGCTCCTTTTCTTACAAGATCAAATAAAGTAGGTACGGTAGCAACAGAACTATTCCCCAATTCATGTATGCTCATTGGCATGATATGCTCAGGTACACTGCGGATATCATATAATTTATACATGGCCTTAATAATTCCCTGGTCCATTTTTTCATTGGCCTGGTGAATAAACACTTTTTTTAACTCACTGATGTCAACACCGCTTTTATCAAGGCAGGTTTTCATTGCCAGCGGAACATGTGTCATTGCATATTCATATACTTTTCTTCCTTTCATTTTTATGTAACGGATACGGGGGTCCGAATCCGGGTAGAAAGATTTGCCCAGGTTAAGGTAAGTGATCTCTTCTCCACAATGCGATTGAACACTGCTGGATAAAATGCCGCTTTTTGTTGCTGCCGGTTTTGCTTCCAGGATACAGGCACCGGCTCCATCAGAAAAGATCATGCTGTCGCGATCATAGATATCCAATACCCTTGATAGGGTCTCTGTTCCTATCACCAGGCATTTTTTAGCCATCCCGGCTTTAAAATAAGCATCTGCCTGTATCACACCTTGTACCCAGCCCGGGCAGCCAAATAAAATATCGTATGGAACACAGTCTACATTTTTAATACCCAGTGAATGCTTCACCCTGGAAGCCAGTGATGGCAGTAAATCTGTTTGAATAGTGTGCTTGATGACATTTCCAAAATTATGTGCTACAATGATCTGGTCGATCGTTTCGGGGTCGCATCCTGCATCTTTGATGGCCGATGCTGCAGCAATACCTGCCATATCAGAAGAATCCATTCCTGAAGGTGCATACCGGCGTTCTTTGATACCCGTTATCTGCTCAAATTTTTCCACTACTACATCCGGTGGCGTGTTGATGGGCTTGCTATCTTCTCCATAAAAATCATGGCCCGTAAAATCGCGGTTGGTCTTTGTATCAGGAGGAATAAAACTCCCTGTCCCTGTAATTACAGTTCTTGTCAATTGCATAAAAAAATTTAATGACTATAAAAAGGCAGGCAAACCCGTATATGAAGTTACGAAATAAAGAGGGTGCAGAAAATAATTATTGGAATATAAGTATTATAAGTTTTGTACATTTATACAAAACTTTATTGCAAACCGTAAAAAATGATCCGTCACAATAAGACGTTCCTTCTCTTATTATTTTTCTGCTTCCTGCAATTTGGCACAAAGGCACAAATTGTGAATATTGAAAGTGCCAGGATGCAATCCGATACTACAGGCTGGATGGGCAATGCTGGTGCAGGCCTGGCGCTTACCAAAAATGTACAACAGGTTTTTTCAACTGAACTGGATGCACACGTGCAGTATAAATCAAATAAAAGCCTATACCTCCTGCTGGGCAGTTATGGTTTTTTAAAGAGTGCGGGAACCAGCTTAATTGATAACACCTTTCTCCATTTCAGGTATAACTATAAAATAAATAAGATACTCAGGTGGGAAGCGTTTACACAATTGCAGCAAAACGTGATCAGCAATATTAAATCAAGATTTTTAGTGGGTACCGGCCCCAGGTTTAAATTACTGGGAACGAAAATGATCAAGTTGTATGCAGCTTCGTTAATGATGTACGAAAGGGAAAAAGAAACAAATAGTAGTCTTATTCATAACGACATCAGAAGCAGCAGTTATGTTTCAATTACCTTCACACCCAATAAGCAACTCGAAATCATCAGTACCAGTTTTTTTCAACCTTTGGTGAATAACCTTAACGACTACCGAATCTTAAACCAGGTAAGTGTAAAAGTGAAAGCGGGTAAAAGACTGGGGCTAAGGGTCAGATGGAATTACCTGAACGATAGTCGGCCGGTACCCGGTATCCCTTCTGTGAATTATAGTTTAAGCACCGGTGCCGATTATGAGTTTTAAACAACTAAGTTTGTTATTCAATCAACGCTCATGCAAAAGATACTGAATGGCTTTTCTATTATGCTGTTTATTGCAATTGCAGGTAAAGCAAATGCACAGCAAAATATTTCGATCCCAGCATCAACGGCTTACGCCATACCTGCGGAAGAAAGCGGCCTGGACGGTGAAAGTACAATGTTCAATAAAGCAGTTGGTTTGCAAAACTGGACTGATGCCAAACAACAGGTGCAATTTTATTTTAAAGTACGAACAGCAGGTAAACTGGAGCTGTCTTTATATGCAAAAAATGATGTTGCCGGGGATAAATTATCCGCAACGATTGCAGGAAAAATATTTACTATCAGCATTCCGTCATCAAAAGAGTTTAAACTTTTAAAGATCGGTTCCGTTGAGATAAGTGATACCGGTTTTTATTCACTTACGCTTTCTTCATTGGTAAAAAAAGGGGAAACGATCGCTGTTATAAAATCGTTGGAGTTAAGTGGAATTGCCTCAAAGAATGTACACTTTAACCCGGGGCCCCGGAGAAATGCAGCATCTGTGCATCTCTTTTATAATGTACCCGACACGATGAAAGCCCTTTCATTTTATAACGAGATCACGGTCCCAAAAGATGCCGATCCATTACACAGCTATTATATGGCCTGCGGTTTTGCAAGAGGCTACTTTGGTATCCAGGTAAACAGTGCCATGGAAAGAAGGGTGATTTTTTCTGTATGGGATGCAGGTAATGAAGCAACAGATAGGAACAAGGTTGCAAGCGAAAATAAAGTGCAGCTGGTAGCGAAAGGAGAAGATGTATTTGCAGATGGTTTTGGTAATGAAGGTACCGGCGGCCATAGTCATTGGGTATATAACTGGAAGGTTAACGAGACCTATAAATTCCTCGTAACAGCTGTAACAGACAGTGCAGCAAACACCACTACTTACGCAGGATATTTCTTTATCCCGGAACTCGCAAAATGGAAACTCATTGCCTGTTTTAAAGCTCCAAAAGATGGAAAGCCGCTGCGGAAATTATATTCTTTTGTTGAAAATTTTGAAGGCAATAACGGGCAATTGTACCGCAAAGCTTTTTTTGGCAATCAATGGATAAGAAGAGAGAATGGCGACTGGAAAGAACTAAAAGAAAGTACATTCAGTTTTGATGCTACGGGGAAAGCCGGCGAAAGGATCGATCAGGGGGGTGGTGCCGATAGTAGCAGGTTTTATTTATGGAATGGGGGGTACCGATCTTCGAATACCCGTTTCGGTGATGCCTTTACCCGCAAGGCTTCCGCTATAAAACCGGTGATCGATATGTATAAAAATGCAGACAGTTCGATGGAGGCAGCAAAGGAAAGGCAGGAAATACTGGATGCCATCAGAACCGGTAAGATGGATACGACCGGAAGCGCCAATGGCATTTATTATAAAATTTTAAAAGAAGGCGATGGCGACCGGGTAAGTATAAATGATACCCTTGTTGTGAATTATAAAGGAACCCTGCTCGATGGTTCTATATTTGATGAAACAAAGGAAAAACCCGCAACTTTCTCCTTAAAGCGACTGATAAAAGGCTGGCAGCTAGGGCTACTCTTTTGCAGGCAGGGGGGCAAGATACGCCTCCTTATTCCCTCATTTTTAGCTTATTCTATACGTAACCTGGGCATAATTCCCCCCAACAGCATCCTGGTCTTTGACGTGGAAGTATTGGAAATAAAACCGGGAAAACCGTAGAAAAAAAACAATTCCATCATATTATTAAATAAACATTACCTTTGCATATTATTTTACAATACAATACAATTAAAAAATGGACAAACAACAAGGCACCGTTAAGTTTTTCAATTCTGAAAAAGGATTCGGTTTTATTAAGCATGACGATTCAAACAAAGAAACTTTTGTACACGTAAGTGGACTTATCAGCGACATCAAAGAAGGTGATAAGGTTGAGTTTGACCTGCAAGAAGGTAAAAAAGGAATGAACGCAGTTAATGTAACTGTGGTAGGATAATAACCATGCATCAAAACCTTTTAGGGCTGCACGCTACGTGTAGCCCTTATTTATTTACAGTAATAGCCAACTAAATTTCACTATCATTTGTTAAATGATCTTCATTGTTCGGCAACATATACGGTTAGTTGATAAATTTGTATGCCACTCAAAAATGAAAAAATGAAAAAGACCTGTTTTACCCTGCTGGCTGTTTTTGCTACAGGCTTGATGTTTGCGCAAAAAAGCACCACAAAACCAGCCCTTAGTGGCAAGATCCTGCTAAGTAAAGGTCAAAAGATCGTAGTGAATACAATTCTTGCCGTTGAATCGAGCCTGAGCCCAGGCATGGATGTGAGCAATAATACCACCAGTGAAAATGTACTCGAAGTAAAAAATTCAACGGATAAGAATTATACCATCAGCAATACACTTACCAAATTAAAAGTGAATATAGATATGCTGGGACAAAATACATCCTATGATTCCGACAAAAAAGAAGACCAGGGTACAGATATCGGGAAAAGCTTTGCAGATAAGCTGAATAAACCTTCAGATGTTATTATTGATAACGCCACAGGCATTGCTGCCACAGTAAATAAAGCAGAAGAGAAAAAAGGCATTGATGAAGGAAACCCGATGCAGGGGCTTTTACAAATGTTTGGCGATAACGGTGATGATGCCATCGTTTCCGGCGCTTTTCAACTAATACCGCTAGGTAAAAATGTTGGAGATACCTGGTACGATACCAGCACTGACGCAAAACTGAAAATATTACGTAGCTATACGCTCAAAGCAATCACGGATAGCGGGGCAGTGATCCAATTAAATGCAACTGTGGAAGGTGCAAATACAGTTGAGATACAGGGCATGCAAATGGAAGTAAATACCAGCACTCAAACAATTTCGGAAGTGATCGTTGATGTTGCTTCGGGGCAGGTAAGAAAAAAGACAACACGGGCAACCGTTTCGGGTAGTTTCCAGGTAATGGGTCAGTCTGTTCCCATAAGTGCCAAAGCTAACACCGTAAGTACTTATAAATGATTTTATAGTATTGCCTTTACAGCACCCGTTATTTTACCCGAAGTATTATCCTGGATAAATAATACGATACTGAATCTTGCTGTTGTATCAAGCGTTGGCAAATGGAATGTAAAATTCCCTGTTTTTGACAGGTCAGAGGTCTTAAGGTCCCGCACTACATTATAATTTTTCAATTTTACGCCACGATTCTCCCCTGCCCTTATATAAGTAATTACATCGGCCTGTACCAATGCTGCATTGATACTGGAATTGGAAGCAGGATCATTTACTGAATAACCGATCGTTACCGTACCTGGGACAGTAGTTTTATTTGAGATATTGATCGCTACAGAAGATTGCTCTTTCAAAAATTTATTGACAATTGCTGCAATAACTCCTTCTTCACTTCCTACCATTTCTTTTTGTCCGTTAACGATAAGTTGTGGTGTATAAACAGATTCCAGGTTAAATTTCGTGGCGTAGTCGTGTTGTCGCTGGGTATATTTACTATTGCTGAAAGAATCGATCCAACCCAAACGATCCCAGTAATCAACATGAAAGGCTAATGGAATAATATGTTCATCATTTTTCATGGCGTACTTTCCCAGTACCTCATCTGCAGGCGGGCAACTGCTGCATCCTTGTGACGTAAATAATTCCATTACCACAAAACCGCTTGTGTCTTTTGAATTGATCTCCCCGGCCTTGTTATTCTTTTTTGAATACCCCCCAGCAATTATCAGCAAGGCAGCAATAGTGGCCCCCGAAATTGAAACTGCGATCTTGTTCATATAAATATTTTGATCAAGCTACGATGTAAAGAAAGTAACAGATCTCACTGCGCAATACATTAACGTTTTTTTTGCAGCCAGAAATAACCAGCTGCATTTGCCAGGCATATGCTGCCGATGATCCACCACAGGTTATTGAAACCTGCACTATGCGCCACCTGTGTACCACTAGTGCTACCAATGACCTGTGCAGCGCTCCATGCCATAGTGTACAATGCAGCGTATTGCCCGCGATTTCCTTCACTACTCCGGGAAATATAATACGAATTCATGAAAGGCATTGCGGTCATTTCGGCAAATGTTACTACTGCAGTTGCCAGTGCTGCAATAAGAAAACCATTTGCCAAAGGAATATTCAAAATAAAGAAAGAAGTAGCCATCAGTATCGAACCATAGGTCATCAGCCTCAGGTAGGGTACCCTGCCTTCGAGTTTAAATACAATGATCATTTCAAATAAAGCGATCATCAATCCATTCATCGACATTACGGCACCGATCCAGAATTCATTCAGGTGCAAGCCTTCTTTAAAATATAAGGGGATAGTAGTGAACAATTGAAAAAAACAGATGGCAAATAAAACCTGTAAGCAAATAAAATATAGAAAGGTTTTATCCTTATACGCTGAAGCCGTTTTAACGATTGTTACGGCTTCTTTTGGCTTTTTTTGTTGTTGCGCCAGTGTTACTTTGGGTAATAGCCATAATAATAAAAGGGCTGCACAGATATTGGTACAACCATCAACCCAAAATAATAAATGATAATTGATCGATGCTAAGAATCCTCCCAACCCGCCGCCAATACCCCAACCCAGGTTAATGGCAAGTCGTACCATTGAAAAGGCCTGGGTGCGGTTGGCAGGTGTGCTGTAATGCGCTATGGCAGTGGAATTAGCTGGCCGGAAAGATTCATTGACCATGCTCAGGAAAAAAGTACAGGTGCAGATGGATAAATAAGAGTTCATTTGCCCGAGCGTGATGAATAAAAAACCGCCGCACAACAAAGAAAAGAACTGTGTATAATAAAATCCAAACCGGTCACTGATCTTACCGCCTAAAAAAGCACCTATCAATGAACCGATCCCATAGATCGCAACTACCCAACCACCCTGCTGTGTAGTGTACCCAATGTGTTTGCAATACAATGTCATGAACGGCAATACCATGGTGCCACTTCGGTTGATGAGCATCACAACTGCGAGTAGCCACATCCGTCGGCTCAGGCCGGCATAAGCATTTTTGTATAAGTTGGCAGTAGCGTTAAGCATAAGAAGGAATTGCAAAAATATTCGATTGGTAAAAGATCTTTAAACTTTTAAAAAGCTAGCCGCTTTGGGAATGGATTCGAAACATTGAACGAATTGTTCAGGCGGTGCCGTAACTTTTCTCAGCGTTGTATCCATCCAGGAACCGTCAACGGTAATTAAAGCTGCAAGGGAATCATTGTTTTTCCACAACTCGTGTTGCAATGTCCATTTTCGATAGTCTGCAGAGGTCTTCTCCAGCAAAAGGTTAATGGTTATCTCATCGCCGAATTTTATTTCACTTTTAAACAAACATTCTTCCCTGAAAATAATGGGGCCGATATGATATTCCTGCATCATTGGGACGGTGATACCGTTTTCTGTAAAAAAACTCATACGGCAGTAAGCACCAAAGTCGTAATATTTTGAATGCAGCACATGAAAGTTGGGGTCAAGGTCGGCCCAACGGATTTCTATTTTTTTTGAATAATTTTGCATGGCTTAAAGTTACACATACTACAGCTAAAAGAAAAAGCATCCCGTTTCATTAAGGATGCTTTTAATACCGTTGGTCATATTTATTCTTAATGATATAAAATCTCGTAATATTCTTTCGCCATACGGTTGCTGTCAAACTGCCAACGTACATCCCTCATGCCATTTTTTATGATCTGCCTCCACACTTCGTAATTCTCATAGTACAATGGTAGTACCTGGTTCTCGAGTATCTCGTATATTTTATTCAAGTCATATTCGTCCTGTTCATGTACACTCATGTTTGCATAATCAACCGGGGGGACCACAAAGCCATTGTTTCCATGATTAATGAATTCGCAGATCCATCCATCATTGGTACTGAAGTTCACTGCCCCGTTCATCGCCGCTGTCATACCACTTGTTCCACTCGCCTCGCGGGGTACCCTGGGATTATTCAACCAAAGATCTGATGCCTGTTTTAAGCGTTTACTAAGTCCCAACTCATAACCTGTGCACACTGCTACATTATCATATTTTTTACTCAGGTGTACAAGATTGTTGAAATCGCTGATGGCAGGATAGTCAACAGGGTAAGGCTTTCCAGCCCAGATGATCTGCACCGGGTATTTTTTATTAGATAATAATGCTTCAAACCTTGCAGCATCCCTGGTGATCAATTCAGCTCTTTTATATCCTGCAAAACGCCGGGCCCATACGATCGTAAATACGCCGGGCTTAAATAATTTTCCGGTTTGATCTGCTACCAGGTCAAAAGCTCTTTTTTGCAAATATTTTTTTCGGTCATCAAAAGCAGGATCATTTTGTTCTTCCATATAACCATACAACTGCTTATCTGCCCAATATTGCCAGTTCTGTGCATTGGTGATCGCTTTGATCTCACAAATGCCATCATATTTTTTCCATAATTGCCTGCTCACTTCACCATGTAGCTGACTTACCCCATTTGCCAATTTTGCAAA
>JANYIM010000286.1 GCA_025362055.1 Bacteroidota bacterium | reverse complement strand
TTTGTGGCAAAACAAGAACCGCTATTGAAGCCTTGCTGAATCATACCTATACCGATACGCTCGAAAATATTTTCGTCAACGCACAAACGCAGATACTACTGCTCTATAGCATGGATTGCATGCTGGGCGAAAAAGAAACAGGCTTTACCTGTAAATTTTTAGCCAATGCCGATGACAGGGAAAAGATCATCAAAGCAAGGGAAGTATTGCTGCAACATATCGGCGAACCCATTACCATCAAGGCACTCAGCCGCAAAGTGGCCATTAACGAATGTTATTTAAAGAAGGGGTTCAAAGAGATCTTTGGCACCACCATATTTGATTTTTACCAAAGCCAGCGTATGGAACACGCCAAATATCTTTTATACGATAAGGCCCTCAGTGTTACCGAAGTTTCATTGATGCTGGGCTATTCATCCATCTCTCACTTTTCCACTGCGTTCAAAAAACACACCGGCATAAAGCCCTGTGAATTGTTATTACGCTGATCTTTTATTTTCGATAAAATTATTATTGAAAATAATTTATGACAGCTGTCATGTTATACAATGATAATAACCCCGTGCATGTCATGGTTCAGTAAAACATTGTCTCTTTTTTATTTGATGACAATTCTGTGATAAATCAACTTCTTCATTGAAGCAACTTTGTGTTGCAAATGAGGAAAGGCTCCAAAAATATTATTGTCACCATCACAACTGCGGCCTTTATTTTACTGCAGTTTTCCGTTTTTTCACAAAAAAAATTCAATGACACTTCTATCATCCAGGAAGTAGTTGTTACCGCTACCCGTACCGAAAAAAGTATCGGCGATATACCTGTCCCTATCCAGGTGATCAGCAAAAAATTCATTCAACAAACTGGTTCACAAAAACTCATCGACATTTTACAACAGCAAACAGGACTGGTATTGGCCGATAATCCACTGGGACAGGCATTACAAGGCTATCCCAATCCATTCGGGAGCGGCATACAATTACAGGGACTCGATCCTGCCTATACTTTAATATTACTGGATGGTGAACCACTAACGGGAAGGAATGCGGGCATTTTAAACCTGGGGAGGATCGCTGTTGGCAATATTCAGCAAATAGAAATTATAAAGGGGCCGGCTACCAGCTTATATGGCTCAGATGCGTTGGCAGGGGTCATTAATATTATTACAGAAAAACCAAAAGATAATATCGCATCGATACAGGTACACAGGGCAAGCAATAATACCTGGGGCTTTACTTCAAACAACACGATCAAAAAAAACAAGACCGTTCTGCAGTTATTTGCCAATCGCTATAGCAGCAGTGGCTACGACCTGGATAAAACCGTTTATGGCAAAACAGTTGATCCTTACCGTAATTATTCTTTTGCGGTAAAACTATTTTATGATATCAATGCCCGCACACAATTACAATCATCTGCAAGGATATTTACACAAAAGCAATTCAATAATTATCTGGTGTATACCGGCAGCCAGCCCGGAACAGTTGATGGCAGTACCGATGAATCGGATTGGAGTTTGAATAACCAGCTCTCTCATCGTTTTTCAAAAAAAGTAAAACTGGTCTCCCGCCTTTACGTAACAGGTTACCAGGATAATGCAACTGTTTTTTTACAAAAGAATGATTCACTATTCGACAAATCATTTCTTCACCAGTTTTTATTGAAGCCCGAATGGCAATTCGAATTGGGCGAAAAACAAAACGAACAATTCATCACCGGACTTGGTTACAATTATGAGGCCATTGATGCAAGCAGGTATGCCGCCGAAAAAAGGTTCAATTCATTTTATATTTTTTCACAAAAGGAATGGCACCCTGTTACACACCTGAACATCACCCTTGGCGCAAGACTGGATAAGAACAGTTTATATAAAGCACAGTTCAACCCAAAACTTGCCATTGCATTTAAACCATTACAAAAACTTACCCTGATCGCATCTGTTGGATCAGGATTTAAAGCCCCCGATTTCAGGCAGCAATTCTTATACTTCACAAATTCACTGGTTGGATACACTTTACTGGGAGCAAGTGAATTGAACAATGGCCTTCTGCAATTAAAACAACAGGGACAGATAGACGCTTCTGTTGACATCACTCCCTATTTGACTGATCATACCTTATTGCCCGAAAGGTCTGTTGGAACAAATATTGGTTTCAGGCTAAAGCCCGGTAACAATACAATGATAAACTCCGGTGTGTTCAGGAATGATATCATCAATTTAATTGACCGCTACAACCTTCCGTTCACAAAAACCAATAACCAATCCATTTACAGTTATGCGAATGTGAACAGGGTTTTTACACAGGGGTTTGATTTCAGCATTAGTCAAAAATTATTGGATGTATTCACCCTTAATGCCGGCTACCAGTACCTGGAAGCAAAGGACAAGGATGTGATAGAAAGGATAAGGGAAAATAAAATTGTAAAAAGAGACCCGGTAACATTTACAAGTACTTATGTAAGCAGCAGCGAATATGGCGGCCTGTTCAACCGGAGTAAACACAGTGCCAACCTGCAGTTGATGTATTCAAACAAACAACATTGGCTCAACGGAAGCATCAGGGCCGTTTACCGCGGCCGCTTTGGTTACAGCGATATCAATGGTGATAATATACTTGATGACGACCGGGAATATGTGAAAGGATACCTGCTGCTAAACAGCAGCGTTAGTATCGCATTTAAGAACGGGCTGCAACTGCAAACCGGCAGCGACAATATCCTCAACCACCTGGACAAGGATAAACTCCCCAATCTCAGTGGCAGAACTTTTTTCGTCAACTGCAATCTCAATTTGCAGAAATTTTTCGCAAAAAATAAAAACAATATACAGTTATGAAAAAGATGATCTACAACAGTGCAGTGATTGCCATCAGTGCAATACTTATTTTAAGTTCTTGTACAAAGAACTCAACAGATGTGGTTACTATCATTCAAAAAACGGATTCATTGAAAGTGAATTTCAGCAGTGCTACTGCTTTTACTTTTTTTAGTTTTAAGAACGATGCCCTGGTTGCCAATAGTGACAGCGCCACAGTGAATTGGGATTTTGGCCTGCGTTTCACAACATTCATTTTAAACAGCCATACCTACGGGCCTGCCAATGCTGGCGCCATTTTGCAAAATAGTATCTACAGCAGTGTAACCGTAGCGCCAGACGCAGGTTATGCTTATGATACCACATCCGCACAAAAGGCAATTAAAGACGGCAGTTGGTATGATTACAATGTTGTAACGCATGCCTTCGCTCCCAAGGCAGGACAAACATTTTTCTTCCGCACAGCAGATAACTTCTATGTAAAAATGGAATTACTGGCAGTAGATTACGAACCCTTTGTTGGTCCGGCCCCCGTGCGGTTGATCTACCGGTTCAGGTACACTTATCAATCAAATGGCACAAAAAATTTTTAAGTAAATGATCTCTACAAAAAAGCATCCCGCCTGAGGTGGGATGCTTTTTTGTATTCTTTATTACCAGATACCTGCAATATTCAAGTATGCAAATATTCCGGATGGGGGTATATTTCTTTCAATGGAATTGGCGTGATCAACACAGGATGAAAATTCTAAAACGGGCCTGCCTATAAGGTTCAATTAAAAGATAGACGGGAATAAGACTATCCCCGTCTTTACCCTAATAAAACCCTAAACCAGCAAAACTTTTATTGAGTTATGACAAACTATTACTCTTATTTTTTTGATCCTTGAAATTCCTGAATATGTATAGGCCAATACTATGCCAAAAGCATAAAAATGTGGATAAATAGCAGTGGATTTTCAGAAGATGAGTGGTTTCACGTTCTTTAAAAAAATGGAGGGAAATTTTACGTCTTTATGCTGCGTATTTATGCTTATAAAAAACGAAAAGAGGAAAGGTTTTTCAGGGAGATCCCACAAGTAATAATTTTTTGCACGCAGGTCTTTTTTACCCGGCACACTTGAACTACATTTTTAATGTGTAGCTGAAAAGCTATTTTAGTACCTTTGCACACTTATTTATTTACCTGCATTACACGATTTGATCATGAGCGCCAGATACAAAGAATACCAGCAATTGAACTTACCGGCGATCGGTGAAGAGATGCTGTCGGCATGGGAGCAAAACAAAACCTTCGAAAAGAGTGTGCAATTGCGCGAAGGCAAACCAGCTTTTGTTTTTTATGAAGGACCCCCGAGCGCAAACGGCATGCCCGGTATTCATCACGTGATCTCCAGAACATTAAAGGACCTTGTTTGCCGATATAAGACCATGCAGGGTTTTCAGGTAAAACGCAAGGGCGGTTGGGATACGCATGGTTTGCCTATTGAATTGGGTGTAGAAAAAGAATTGGGCATCACCAAGGAAGACATCGGAAAAAAAATATCCGTAGAAGATTATAATAAAAAATGCCGCGAAGTAGTGATGCGGTATAAAGACAAATGGGATGACATTACACAAAAGATGGGCTATTGGGTCGATCTTAATAATCCCTATGTAACGTTTGAGAATAATTATATCGAAACATTGTGGTGGTGTTTAAGCGAATTGTATAAGAAAGGATACCTGTATGAAAGTGTTAGCATACAACCTTACTCACCTGCTGCCGGAACAGGATTAAGTTCACATGAATTGAACCAGCCGGGAACCTATAAGGATGTAAAGGATACGAGTGCAACGGTGATGTTTAAATTGGTTGATTCAGAATTCACTAGTAATATTAGAAATGTATCTTACGATCCATTTGTTAAGATTGTATCTGATGAATGGAATTCAATCGGAATTAAAAATTCAGAAGTTTTCTTAATGGCATGGACGACCACACCATGGACTTTGCCATCAAATCTTGGATTAACTGTTGGACCCAATATCGATTATGTTTTGGTACAAACATTTAATCCATATACTCATCTTCCTATAAACGTCATTCTTGCAAAAAATCTTATCAGCAAATATTTTAAGGCTGAAGGAGAGAATGGTAATTTTGAAAACTATAATGCTGATGTAAAAATAATTCCGTGGAAGGTTTTATATACTTGTCCTGGATCATTTTTGAATGGTTTACGATACGAACAACTCTTGCCTTCTGAAGCAAATACCTTAGAAAAGATACAGGAAATAACTCCGGGAGCCCAACCATTTAGAGTTATCACCGGTGATTTTGTTACTACCGAAGACGGTACCGGTATTGTACACACAGCTCCTGCTTTTGGCGCAGATGATTTCAGGATCGGGCAAAAAAATAATTTAGGCATACTGACCTTAGTTGATAAGCAGGGGAAGTTTGTGGAGGGCGTTGGCGAGTTCAGCAACCGCTATGTAAAAGATTATAAGGATGAAAAGGGTTACGTGGATGTAAATGTTGATATCAGTGTAAAATTAAAAAAAGAGAACCGTGCCTTTAAAGTAGAAAAATATGAACACAATTACCCTCATTGCTGGCGCACGGATAAACCGATCATTTATTATCCGCTGGATGCATGGTTCATCAAGACCACAGCGGTAAAAGACAGGATGGTAGAATTAAACAAGACCATCAACTGGAAACCCGCTGCAACAGGCACGGGCCGCTTTGGCAACTGGCTGGAGAATATGGTGGATTGGAATCTCAGTCGCAGCCGTTATTGGGGAACACCCCTGCCCATCTGGAAGACAGAAGATGGTGATGAGGAAAAATGCATCGGCTCAATTGAAGAGCTGAACAATGAAATAAAAAGAGCTGCTGAAGCATTCGGCGGTGAGACCAATAAGCACTACTTACACGAAGGCATACTCGATCTGCATAAACCCTATGTGGATGACATCGTATTGGTAAGCGCTTCGGGCAAACCAATGAAACGAGTAGCCGACCTGATCGATGTTTGGTTCGATAGCGGCGCCATGCCTTATGCACAATGGCATTTCCCTTTTGAGAACAGGGAATTGTTTGCACAGAATTTTCCGGCAGATTTTATTGCGGAAGGAGTTGATCAGACAAGGGGCTGGTTTTATACCCTGCACGCATTGGGTTCTTTATTAAAAGAAAGTATTGAGGAAGAGTTAAAGAAAGACGGGTTGTTTGAAAGATCCGGTATGAATAGCGCCGGCCTTCAAGCTGGTGTAGCTTATAAAACGGTGGTGAGCAATGGCCTGGTATTGGATAAGGATGGCAATAAAATGAGCAAGCGTTTAGGCAATGTGGTAGACCCATTTGAAACGATCGAAAAATTTGGCGCAGATGCAACGCGTTGGTACCTCATCACCAATGCATCTCCATGGGATAATTTAAAATTTGATATAGAAGGCATCCGGGAAGTGCAACGCAAATTTTTTGGTACGTTATACAATACTTACCAGTTTTTTGCGCTCTATGCAAATGTTGACGGCTTCGCTTTCAAAGAAAATTATATTCCCCTGAAAGAAAGGCCCGAGATAGATCAATGGATATTGTCTTCTTTAAATACTTTAATAAAAACCACTCAACAGGATTTTGATGAGTATGAACCCACCGCAGCTGGCCGTGCCATTGAAGATTTTGTAGATGCACATTTAAGTAACTGGTATGTGCGTCTTTGCCGCCGCCGTTTCTGGAAAGGCGAATATGAGCATGATAAAATATGTGCTTACCAGACCTTATACGAATGCCTGGAAACAATCTGTAAATTAATGGCACCCATCGCCCCCTTCTTTGCAGATTGGTTATTCAATAACCTGAACGGGGTTTCCGGTCGTTTTGCAAATGAGTCGGTACACCATACCGATTTTCCAAAAGCGGATGAGTCGGTGATCGATGCAGAATTAGAAAAAAGAATGCAACTGGCACAGGATGCCTCCTCTTTAATATTATCGCTGCGCAAGAAAGTAAACCTGAAAGTGCGTCAGCCATTACAGAAAGTTTTCATTCCGGCCCTCGATACTGCAATGGCCGGAAGGATAAAAAAAGTGGAAGAGATCATCAAGGCAGAAACAAATATCAAGGAAGTGGATATCCTGGGTGCCGAAAATGATTTTATAAGGAAAAAAGCCAAGGCTAATTTTAAAACCCTGGGCAAAAAACTAGGAGGCAAAATGAAATGGGCCGCAGAACAGATAGCGGCGATGGACAATGCCACGATCGATAAGGTACAGGAAGGAGAATATCTCTTAAACCCCGATCATGCCGCAAAGGCCGAAGAGCCGATTCTCATTTCGGCAGAGGACCTGGAAGTTTCAACAGACGAGATCCCGGGCTATGAAGTTGCTGTTAAGGGTTCTTTAACAGTGGCATTAGACATTACAATTACTAATGATTTGAAGAAAGAAGGAGATGCCCGTGAATTCATCAACCGTATTCAAAATATACGCAAAGACAGTGGCTTTAACCTTACCGACCACATCGCAGTTACGGTATCGGAAAATGCGGGGATGCAACCCTCGTTAATTCAATATAAAGAGTATATTTGCGCCGAAATTCTGGCAGATTCACTAACATTTTTACCGGTTTTAAACGACGGTACAGAGATTGATGTGAATGATGTCATATTAAAAGTGAACGTACTAAAAAAAGGATAGTATGGCAACGAAAAAGAAAGTAGTGGCTAAAAAAGCTGCTAAACCAGTGAAAAAATCGGCTCCAGCTAAGAAACCTGCCCCAAAAAAGGCGGTTGCTAAGAAACCTGTTGCTAAACCGGCACCTAAAAAGGCAGTGAAACCAGCCCCTAAAAAAGCAGCTCCTGCCAAAAAGCCGGTTAAACCCGTTGCAAAAGCG
>JANYIM010000269.1 GCA_025362055.1 Bacteroidota bacterium | reverse complement strand
TCAAAATAACCCATTGCTGTTGCTGTAAAAAGTTCGCCTAAAAATAATACTACCAGCCACCAAATGCGTTTGCCAAAAAGTTTTACGATGGGTATTTCCAGGTAAGGTTCGTCCAGTGCCTCAGTACCTCCCATCTTCTGCATGTCTTCACTAAATTCTTCATTGGCCACCCACAGCACATCATCAATAGTTACAATGCCCAGCAGTTTATTGCTGCGGCTCACCACGGGTAGGGCTACCCTGTTATTCATTTTAAACACTTTGCTGGCCACTTCCTGGTCATCATTCACATTGAGCGCAATATAGCGGCCATCCATTATCTCATTCACTTTTTTATGCGGCTCGGCCAGGATGAATTCACGTATCCTGATATCATCAATCAGTTCCCCTTTATCATTGATCACATAAATCACATCGATCGTTTCACTGCTTCTTGCAAACCTTCGGATATTCTCCAGTACTTCTGCTACTGAATTCTCTTCATACACATAAACATAATCAGGCGTCATCAGCCTGCCCATGCTATTTTCGGGGTAGCCTAAGAGTTCCAGCGTAACTTTTCTTTCTTCGGGGTCCAGCGTTTTTATAAGATCCCGTACAATGCTGGTAGGTAATTCTTCGAGGAAGGCTACCCGGTCATCTGCCGGCAATTCATTTAGTAATTCTGTTGTTTTAAATGCAGGTAAATTCTTAATGATCCTTTTTTGTGCGGGCAATTCCAAGATCTTAAAAACACTTGCCGCCCGGTGAATGGAAAGGTGGGAAATGATCTGGCTTTCATATTCTTCATTTTCATCGATCAGGTCGGCCACATCACTGATATTCTGGTCATTCAGGAATTCCTGGATCATCAGTTTATCTTCGGAAGCGATGAGTTCCTCAAATCTTTGTTGTAATGATATTTCCTCCAGCTTTAAAGACATCGTTACTTTGTTTGTAATTTCGCATTTTAAATGGTCCTCAATTTAGCCCATTTATCCTTAACCAGATGTTATGCTTAAACCTTATTTATATATCCAAAATACGGCTGCCCGGGGAAGAGGGGTCTTTACAAGAGAACGCATTCCGGCAGGGACCGTTATAGAAGTGGCGCCGGTTATTGTGATGGAGAAAACGGACAGGGAATGGCTAGATAAAACATTATTGCACGATTACATTTTTGAATGGGGAAAGCTGAAAGACCAATGCTGTATGGCATTGGGGCTGATCCCCATCTATAACCATGAATATAAAAGCAACTGCGAATATTTTATGGACTTCGAGGACCATACCATTTTTGTGAAGACCGTTAGGCCGATAGAGCGGGGGGAAGAATTAACCATCAATTATAATGGCGACTGGAATGACAGTAAAAAAGTATGGTTCGACGTTAACAATTAATAATAAAAAAGATGCGGATGAAGCGCTACATTTGGCCCTCAACTTAAGGTATGAATGATCTATTCCATAACGGTTATGTACAGATCGTATTGCGATGTATCGCAGTCTACTTATTTGTGATCATCGCTATCCGAGTCTTTGGAAAAAAAGAGCTGGCGCAGTTGTCTGTGATCGACCTGGTGTTTATTTTACTGATCAGTAATTCTGTTCAAAATGCAATGGTGGGGCCTGATACATCCTTGTTGGGAGGGGTAATTGCTGCATTGTCTCTATTCGTGATCAATTATTTATTGAAACAATTGCTTTACCGGAACAAAAAAGTGAACGAATTATTGCAGGGAAAAGCAATGGTGCTCATCTATAAGGGAGAATTGAACGAAGAAAGCCTGAAGCATGCCCAGATAACCTTCGATGAATTACATGCAGCTGTAAGGGAGCATGGCATTGAAGATATAAAACACGTTGATCTTGCAGTGTTGGAAGTGGATGGCAATATCAGCGTGATCTCAGATGATTTTAAAAGCAAAACTTCTCATGGCATTGCTGCTATCGGGGCCAGGCGGAAGCATAAGCTGAAAGGCAGGCTGGGCCAGGCTTAACGGCATAAAAAAAGCGAAACTTATTGAGTTTCGCTTTCCGGTACTTTACAATATTTACTGCTGTTCTATTAATTGTATCTCACAGGCGATCTTCACTTCGTCACTTAATACTACTCCCCCGGCTTCTGTAAGGCCATCCCACTGCAGGCCAAAATCTTTGCGTTTTATTTTTCCGTTAATGGTGAAACCTGCCTTTGTATTGCCATAGAGGTCTTTAGCAACACCGCCAAACTCAACATCCAGTTTCACATTTTTTGTAATATCCCTGATGGTAAGGTCGCCATATAATTCATAGGAACCGTCACTATCTACATTCTCATATTTGGTAGCAATGAATTTTATCGTGGGAAAACCTGCGGCATCAAAAAAGTCGGCGCTTTTCAAATGGCCATCCCTTTGTTCATTGCCTGTTTTGATAGAAGCAACATCAGCAGTGAAGCTGATCTTCGCTTTCATGAAATCCTCTTCTTCTGTTACTACAGAAGCCTGGAAAATATCAAAACTGCCTGTCACATTAGTGATCATCAGGTGCTTGATCTTGAAGTGTACTTCGCTGTGCATGGGGTCGATGACCCAGTTTTTTATTGCCATGGTGGTTAAATTTAAGTGCAAGGTACAATAATTAATGTTTAAACATCAATTGTTGTAGAAATTTATTTGTTAATCTTTTTACAGCCTTGATTTTAAAGGGTGATCGCCTTTTTTTGGGTATTGCTGATGATAGCGGCTTCAATGATACGCATCACATTGATCCCGTCATCAACCGTTACGGGCATCGGGTTACCTTGGGTAAGTGCGTTAAATACGCCATCATAGTAGTCATAATAATTGCCTGGTAATGAGGGGATATTTTCACGGATAACTTGTCCATCTTTTTCGGTGTGAAGCAGGCCCCATGCGGCCTCAGGCTCGGTTCCCCAATCTGTTAAATTGGGTTTCATACCGGCGGCAAGGTTGGTTTCCTGAACATCCGACCTGGTTTTAAGAAACGAGCCTTTGGAGCCATGGAATATAAAAGCGGGCAATGTTTCCCTTACTATCAGCCCGGATTTAAGTCGTACCCTGAAACCCGGATAATATAAGAGTATATCCAAACAATCATCTACTGCAGATATCTCCCGGGTAATGCGAATATCAGCAAATACAGCCTGCGGCAATCCAAAAAGGCAAATGGCCTGGTCAATGATATGCGGGCCAAGGTCCTTTAATATGCCTGAACCAGGCCCTGCCAATTCTTTATGTTGCTTAGGGCTGAGTGCAAGATTGTAGCGATCGAAATGGATCTCGGCCTCATTGATCTTACCCAACCAACCCGCTGCAATTACCTTTTGTACTGTTTTAAAATCACTGTCCCAACGGCGATTCTGGAATACGCCGATCTTTTTGTTTTGTCTTTCGGCCAGTGTTTTTAATTCAATGGCTTCATTAAGGGTTGTGGTAAATGCTTTCTCCACAACAATATGTTTGCCCGACAGCAATGCCTGTTTGGCATAACTGTAATGCGTATACGTAGGTGTATTTACAATAACCAGGCCGATGCTGTCATCTTGGAGCAGTGATTCCATAGTTGGATAAGACCTTACATCAGGATAGTCTTCTTTGATCATCTGTTTGGATCTTTCCCATGCACCCGCTAACCGGAAACCCTGATGCAATGTGATGAAAGGCGCATGAAATATTTTGCCCGACATACCATAGGAGAGGAGTGCTGTGTTGATGGGAGCCATGGTGGTGTATTTTATTATACGGAGCGCAGGGATGAATTCAAAAGTCAAAAGTGAAAACCCCCAAGCCCGGAACCTTTCAAATTAATACTGTTCAACTTGCTGGTTTTTACTTTTGACTTTAGCCTTCTTTAACGGTTCTCAAATTCCTTCCTGATGATATTCAATGCAGCTCCTGCTTTGAACCATTCGATCTGCTGTGCATTGTAAGTATGGTTCACCTGTATGGTCTCATTACTGCCATCGGCATGATTCAATACGACCTGCAATTGCTTATCGGGTGCAAATGCAAGCAGCCCTTCAATATCGATCGAATCATCTTCCAATATCTTATCGTAGTCTTCTTTATTTGCAAAAGTTAAAGCCAGCATTCCCTGTTTCTTTAAATTGGTTTCATGAATGCGTGCAAATGATTTTACCAATACCGCACGTACGCCTAAGAATCTTGGTTCCATTGCAGCATGTTCTCTTGACGATCCTTCACCGTAATTCTCATCACCTACAACGATGGAGCCGATACCTGCAGCTTTGTAAGCCCTTTGTGTAGCCGGTACGGGGCCATATTCACCTGTCAATTGATTTTTTACGCTGTCGGTTTTTTCATTGAAGAAATTCAAAGCGCCGATCAGCATATTGTTACTGATATTGTCGAGGTGACCGCGGAATTTTAACCAGGGGCCTGCCATCGAGATATGATCGGTAGTACATTTACCCTTTGCCTTTATCAATAATTTTAATCCATTGAGGTCTTTGTGTTCCCACTCAGCAAATGGTGCTAATAATTGTAATCGCTTACTGTCCGGATCAACTTTCACCACTACGGAACTTCCATCGGCAGCCGGTGCCTGGAAGCCTGCGTCTTCTACAGCGAAACCTTTCAATGGCATTTCAATTCCCTGTGGTTCTGCCAGTTTTATTTTTTCTCCTTTATCATTGGTCAGGTAATCGGTCATTGGATTGAACGTAAGCGAACCTGCGATGGCTAAAGCAGTTGTTATTTCGGGCGATGCCACAAAAGCGTGTGTATTGGGATTACCGTCATTTCTTTTTGCGAAGTTGCGGTTATAAGAAGTGAGGATGGAATTTTTTTTGCTGGGGTCATTGGAATGCCTTGCCCATTGCCCAATGCAGGGGCCACATGCATTGGCTAATACAACACCACCCATTTTTTCAAATATGCCCAGGTAGCCATCCCTGTTAACGGTATAGCGTACCTGCTCGGAACCGGGCGTGATGGTAAATTCGGATACTGCTTTTAATCCGTGATCAGTTGCCTGTTTTGCAATGGAAGCTGCTCTTGTAATATCTTCATAAGAAGAGTTAGTGCAGGAACCGATCAACCCTACTTCTAATTTTTCGGGCCAGCCATTTACTTTTACCGCATCCGCAAATTTAGAAAGCGGCCATGCCAGGTCGGGAGTGAAAGGGCCGTTGATATGTGGTTCCAATTCAGATAAATTTATTTCGATCACCTGGTCAAAATATTTCGATGGGTCGGCATATACAGCTGCATCGCCGGTAAGGTGTTCGGCAATAGCGTTTGCTGCTTCGGCCACATCGGCTCTGCCCGTTCCTTTAAGGTATTCGGCCATTTTATTATCATAACCAAAGATAGAAGTGGTAGCTCCTATCTCGGCTCCCATATTACATATCGTTCCTTTGCCTGTGCAGGAAAGAGAGGTGGCACCATCCCCGAAATATTCGAGTATCGCTCCTGTTCCTCCTTTTACAGTGAGAATACCTGCAACTTTTAAGATGATGTCTTTGGAAGCTGTCCAGCCACTAAGCTTTCCCGTTAGTTTAACACCGATCAGTTTCGGGAATTTCAGTTCCCAGGGTAATCCTGCCATCACATCGCAGGCATCAGCTCCGCCAACACCAATGGCTACAACACCCAGCCCGCCTGCATTTACTGTATGAGAATCTGTCCCTATCATCATCCCGCCGGGGAAAGCATATTGCTCCAATACCACCTGGTGAATGATACCGGCGCCCGGTTTCCAGAAACCGATGCCGTATTTGTCAGAAACGGATGCAAGAAAATCGTACACTTCCTTATTCTGGTCCTTTGCTTTGGCAAGGTCTGCAGTTGCGCCGGTCTCTGCTTGTATCAGGTGATCGCAATGAACGGTGGAAGGAACAGCTACTTTTGTTCTGCCGCTTTGCATGAATTGCAATAAAGCCATTTGTGCCGTTGCATCCTGCATGGCTACACGATCGGGTGCAAAATCCACATAATCTGCCCCACGCCCATAAGCCTTTGTAGCAGCGCCTTCCCAAAGATGGGCGTATAATATCTTTTCTGTTAAGCTGAGGGATTTGCCAGTTACTTTGCGTGCTGCTTCAATGCGGGTGCCGAAATTGGAGTAAAGCTTTTTGATCATTTCAATGTCGAAGGCCATAGATAATTTGATGATTTGGTGATTTGCCAATGAACTAATTAGACGATCTGAAAATCATGCAATTTGAAAAAGAAGGGATTTTTTACCAAAAACAGGTGAAATTCAATCATCAAATCTCCAAATCATCAAATTTCCAAATCAGGTTGCAAATTTACGAAAATCCGGGCACAATTAAAGGCTTGTTTTTAGATTAAAATCTGTTTAATTTAGCAGTATGAACCGCTTCAAACATTTTATTGAGTGGCATGTATTTGGTGTATGCACTGCTATCGGAGAAAAAATGGGTGTTGCTACTTCCACGATACGTAAGTATTTTATCTATATTTCCTTCCTTACGATGGGCTCTCCCGTCATCATTTATTTCTTTGTGGCTTTTTGGATGAATATCAAGCGGTATATTTTAAATGCGAAGAGAAATCCGCTAAGGTATCTCTAATAAGTCAAAAGGCGAAACCAAAACTACCGCGCGATGGGTATTCAACTTTTAATTTTTACTTCTGACTTATAGTGCAGTTATAGTTTCTGTGAGATATTATTTAGCTATCCCAAAATCATATACTTTATTTGCTGCTTCTGTACCTGCATACATGAAACAATATTCCCCTGATTTTATGCCTTTTGGAAAAAACACCCGGTAGATGCCCGGGGCAACCTTTTCATAGGTCAACCGGGAATTTTGTGACTCATCAACTCCCGAATTATCCCCTTCGATATTATAACTTCCGATAACGACTTCACGGGAATTCCCTTTTTTGGGTACTAATAGTCTTATCATCATGAATTCATTGGGTGAGGAAGCAGTAGCATACCATCCACCGGTATTGATATTTTCTCCAAGGTCATTCTTCCTGTTCTTGTCGAAATAAAAATAAAAGTTCGGAAACGAATCAGCTTTTATCTGAAGATTAGCACTTGTACCGGTCAGCGATGCCTTTGTTTTTGTTTTTCCTATGCCATAGGTAATTTCACCTAATATACCTGATCCTCTTTTTGTTTGGGAATAAACGGACGCATCGATCTCTGTCAATTGATTGGTGGCAGGGTTAAGGTAATAAATACCGGAAGACTGGTTCAATGGCGGTTTAAAATTTGATCTTGGAGCTTCCGTTTTCGGGGGCTCTGTGATCGTTGTTTTTGTTGATTCTTCTTTTACCGGTGTTTCAGTTTTTACTACATTGGCAGTATTTACTTTCTTCCCCATTTCCCTGATAATATCTTCAGATACTTTGGCTTTTTTCAACTCGATCAATTTATCGGTCGACAAATCAAAATTACAAGTGTAAGATTTTATCTTTTCAAGGATGAATGATTTGCTGAAGTCATTGGCATCCAGGTCCATCACAGTATTATTGGTCAGGATCAAATTCTGTACATTATTTGGCTTCTTCCCCATTTCTCTCATGATATCCTCAGATATCTTGGCTTTTTTCAAATCGATCAACTTGTCGATCGACAGATCGAAATTGCATGTTGAAGATTTTATCTTATCAATGATAAAAGAGTTACTGAATTTATTCGCATGCAGATCTATTATGGCTGTATTGGTAAGTGCCTCAGTTTGGGCGGATGCTGAAAAATTTATGAAAACCATTATTGACAGGTAAAATAATTTTACCGTCCATGAACTTATATTCCTCATAAATTGGTGATTTTTGATTAGGCTGCAATATAATATTTTTTATAATAAAAATAGCCCGACACCTGTGGGGATAGAAGAAGGATAGCTAGATTATGGCTGCCCTTAGTTTTACTAATTTTTCCAGCAATGGTTCCAGTAATTCCAATTTAAGCATATTGGCCCCGTCGCTTTTTGCATTAGCAGGATCAGGGTGTGTTTCTATGAACAAGCCATCAGCACCGGTTGCAATGGCTGCTTTGGCGATCGTTTCAATGAGTTGCGGATTTCCGCCGGTAATACCACTTGTTTGATTGGGCATCTGCAACGAGTGTGTGCAATCCATTACAACCGGTACCCCATGCTCCAGCATCCAGGGTATATTCCGGTAGTCAACTACCAGGTCCTGGTAACCAAAGCTATTACCCCTTTCCGTTAGTATCACCTTGCCATTGCCTGCATTGTTGATCTTTTCAACTGCAAATTTCATGGAAGGGCCACTAAGGAATTGGCCTTTTTTTACATTTACGACCTTTCCTGTTTTTGCTGCAGCGATCAAAAGTTCGGTTTGCCGGCACAAAAAAGCGGGTATCTGTAATGCATCGACATAACCTGCTGCGATAGCTGCTTCATCAGCAGTGTGAATATCTGTAAGTGTTGGCAGGCTGAATTTAGCCCCCGCTTTTTTTATCAACTCTAATGCCTGTTCATCACCAATGCCTGTAAAAGAAGATGCGCTGGTGCGGTTGGCTTTTCGGTAAGACGCTTTGAAAATATACGGGATGCCCAGTTTTTTGCAGATCGTGGCAACTTTTTCTGCGATCTCCATCACATTGCTTTCATTTTCCACTACACAGGGGCCTGCAATTAAAAAAAAATTATCTTTATTGTATTGCTGGTTGGCGAAGATATCCTGTAAGAATTTATTCATTTTACAAAGTTAATACCTAAAATTGATTACACTCATTAATTACTGATTGCTCGAATTATCATCATCATACACGAAAAATCAGATCATTTGATAAAGAAAAAATTCGTGTAATTCGTGTAATTCGATGAAATTTGGGGAATAAAAATAAATAACTATGGCTAAAGATAAGATACTGGTGATTGGTGCCAGCGGGCAAATCGGCGTAGAACTTACACTGGCACTAAGGAATATCTATGGTAACGTAAATGTGGTGGCATCTGACCTGCGGGAAGAAAATGAGTTGTTGAAAGGCACGGGGCCTTATGTAAGCCTGGATGTGATGAATAAGGAAATGTTGCACGTGCAGGTGATCCGGCAAAATATCACACAGGTATATTTGCTGGCAGCGATCTTATCGGCAACAGGAGAAAAAAATCCTAACCTGGCCTGGAGCCTTAATATGCATAGCTTATTGAATGTACTTGATATCGCAAAAGAAGAGAAATTAAGTAAAGTGTACTGGCCCAGCAGTATCGCAGTTTTTGGCCCCACTTCTCCCAAACAAAATTGTCCGCAACAAACGATCATCGAACCTTCTACTGTGTATGGTATCAGTAAATATGCAGGCGAGTTCTGGTGTAATTATTTTTATCATCGTTATGGTGTGGATGTAAGAAGCTTACGTTACCCCGGCCTGATCAGTTACAAAAGTGAGCCGGGTGGCGGCACAACCGATTATGCAGTAGAGATATTTTATAAGGCCATACAGGATAAAAAGTATGAATGTTTTTTAAAAAAAGATACTTACCTGCCCATGATGTACATGCCTGACGCCATCAGGGCAACGATAGAATTAATGGAAGCAGACGCAAATAAGATATCGGTACGGACTTCGTATAATCTTTCTGGTATGAGTTTTTCACCTGCCGAGATCGCAAAAGAGATCACAAAACATATCCCGGATTTTTCTATTTCCTATAAACCCGACTACCGTCAACAAATAGCGGAGAGCTGGCCGCAGAGTATTGATGATAGTGTGGCTGCAAATGACTGGGGGTGGAAAGCAGCGTATGACCTGGCCACGATGTCAAAGGATATGCTTGATAATTTGAAAAAATAACCCTGTTTCTTACTCATTATTTAAGTTATTAACAGAAATCGGACTGATGTGAATAATAATGACCTGTAAAAAATAGGGTGTACTACCTTTTGTTAATATTTTGTACCGTTCAAAAGAAAAAATGCGCACAAGTTTGCCACTTTAAACCTGATAATAATAATTTTGCGAGTAATATTCTTAACCTAAACTAAACGTAACATGAAAAAAGTAATCTTCGTATCAGCCATTTTAATCATGGCTTTATCTGTAAAAACATTTGCACAGGATGGAGAAGGGGCCTATCAAAAAGGCAGTAATATTGTTGGCCTTGGGTATGGCTTTTTAAGTCCATTTAAAACCTTATTCAAAAACTTATATCCCGGCACAGGAATTACTTACAAGTATACTGCATTTGGGCCTGTAGGTGTAACTTATGAAAACGGAATAAGTGAAAAGATCAGCGTTGGCGCACAGGTAGCTTTCAGTACCTTAAAAAATGTACGTACTGAAAAAGATGGCCTTGGAGCCGGTAAAGATTATGTTGTTACCCAAAAATTAAACCAGGTTTCGGTAATCGCAAGAGGTAACTATCATTTTGGAAGTTCTCCAAAATTTGATCCATATATTGGATTAGGCCTTGGATATGCTAATTTCAAATTCACTTCTACTTCCAATGATCCTACTGATACCCCTTCTGACCTGGCAGTGTTTAATATTTCTGTACCAGGAGCTTTTGGTTTTACAGGACAGTTAGGTGCAAGATATTATGTGTCTTCTAATTTTGGATTGTATGCTGAACTTGGCTACCTGGCTGGTGCATTTGCACAATTAGGTGTAGTACTTAAATTCCATTAAGCCGATAAATTCTTATAGTATTAAATATGTCCCGCCCAAGGCGGGACATATTTTTTTACCATCGCTAATGTGGGTCTATACGAACTTGTGCTCATACGCAAATTTGATGCGGGGTATATTTCTATTCAGTTAGCAGGGATGTTAAAATGAAAGGTATTATTGTGAATAATCAATAATATACCCTACAATGGGTATGTTTGTATCAATTTTTTAATGAATCTTTGCATAATTAAAATAAAAAACAACTTTTAATCTGATATTTTAAATTAATAATACAAACACTTTTTAAACTAAAACCAAGTAACATGAAAAAAGTACTATTTGCAATGACCATTTTTGTTCTTGCTTTATCTGTAAAAACATTTGCACAAAAAAGTAAGGAGGATGCAGAATTCAAACCATTTAAAGTTGATGTATCATTGGGTTATGCCATACCCTCGGGTGGTACCGGATCTAAAGGTGGTGTTTTATTTGCTGTAGAACCTAAATATGCTGTTATTCCAGCCTTAAGTGTTGGATTAAGGATTGAAGGTGCTGTAGTTGTTTCAGGTATCAGTGCATCAGGAAATGTTAGCAATAATGCTTCAGCAAAAGCAGCTGCCTCTTACCTGGCTACAGGAGACTATTATTTCAATAGTAATGACTTCCGCCCATTTGCCGGCGCCGGCGCCGGTATCTTCACAACTGCTGGTGTAACTACCAATACCACCAATACAAATGTAGCTTCAGCCTCTAAATTCGGTGGAATGATAAGAGCTGGTTTTGAATACAAGCATGCTCGTTTTGGGGTAGAATATAATATTGTACCAAAAACAACAGTAGCTGATGATCCTACAACAGTGGCGAATGACGGTTATAGTATCCAAAATTCATACATCGGTATCAAATTTGGTGTATGTATTGGCGGTGGAAGGGCTAAATAAAAAACAAAAAAATAGACTTACAGGTTTACATGAAAATGT
>JANYIM010000214.1 GCA_025362055.1 Bacteroidota bacterium | reverse complement strand
CGATTACAGCTTTGTACACAACACTCCTCCGTCAATGCTAAATTATTACCGTTTGAAACTCGTTGACATTGACGGCAAGTGGGGATATTCAAAAATAATCGCCATTAGGAACGATGGGATGGCTGTAACATTGAATACGGTTTACCCCAACCCATTCAGGGACATGGTGCAATTAGATATCAGCTCCGATCTTGCAGAGAAGATCAGCATATTGGTATATGATATGAATGGAAGGCTGATGCGTTCAAATACTGCGATACTGGTAAAAGGGCTTAATACCATTACTGTTAATGGTTTAAACAATCTCGCTTCGGGAACCTATTTCCTGGAAATAAAGACCAATGAAAACATTTTCAGGACAAGGGTATTTAAAACAACTGTACAATAAAGATCATTTTATAATTCGGGGGCATACATGCAGTGCATGATGCCCCTTTTTCATTTAGCAGATTCTTCAGACCAGTTTCTTTGCGAACTTTAAAGCAATACCCAACTGTTCTTCCATCGTAAGGTGGGTATTATCCAATTCAATGGCATCTTCGGCCTTTCTGAGCGGACTTACCTCCCGGTGGGAATCGATATAGTCCCTCATTTCGAGGTTATTCTTTACTTCTTCAATGGTAATATTGGGGTTCTTCTCATATAATTCCTTGAACCGCCGCTCTACCCTTACAGCACTATCTGCTGTCATGAATATTTTCAACTCCGCATCCGGGAACACGGTAGTACCAATATCCCGTCCGTCCATTACAATACCTTTCTTCTCCCCCATTTTTTGTTGCTGGGCCACGGCAAACGACCGGATCTCTTTTATAGTGGCAACATCGCTTACCTTTTCAGCAACAACCAGGTCCCTGATCACATACTCTACATTCTCCCCATTCAATATGATCTCGGATTGCTGTGATTTTTCATTGAACTGAAATTCTATAACAATATCTTTCAATGCTGCATTTACTTCATTTACATCGGTCCAGTCAATATGATTGCGCAGAAAGTAAAGCGTAATGGCCCGGTACATAGCCCCGCTATCGATGTACACATACCCTAATTCTTTTGCCAATTGCTTCGCCAGCGTGCTTTTGCCGGTAGATGACCAGCCATCGATGGTAATGATTATTTTTTTTGACATGAAAGGCAAAATTGGCTTAAAAAAATACAAGTACAAAATGAAATAACCGGATACCAGATACTTGACAAGCGTATTCAAGATAAGTAATGGTTATGATATGATTAGTATATGGTTTAAATACAGGGGCCGTTGAGCATAAAAAAAATGCCATCCGCAGACAAGCGGATGGCATTTAGTATCATTTACCCGAATTTAAGCCTCAGATTTCTTTTCCTTCTTTTTCCCTTCTTCCTTCAAAGTGAATGTTATCTTTTCATTCGGTGTATCCAGGTCAGCGATCATGATATCCCCGTTCTTGATATTCATATTCAGTATCTCTTCCGCCAGCGGATCTTCCAGGTATTTTTGAATGGCGCGGTGCAGGGGCCTTGCGCCAAATTGAGCGTCATATCCTTTATCGGCAATAAAGTTCTTGGCAGGTTCTGTCAATTCCATTGAAAATCCCAGGTTGGCCAAACGCTTCATCACCCCTTTCATCAGGATATCAAT
Organism: Bacteroidota bacterium; assembly: GCA_025362055.1. Lineage (GTDB taxonomy): Bacteria > Bacteroidota > Bacteroidia > Chitinophagales > Chitinophagaceae > Ferruginibacter. Next base: position 17,439 of record JANYIM010000214.1, on the reverse strand, counting down.
GATCTCAAATATATTCTCTTTGCTGAGTGAATTGAATACCACAACATCATCGATCCTGTTCAAAAACTCGGGGCTAAATGTACGCTTCAGCGCTTTTTCAATGACCGCCTTATTATTTTCATCCGAATTTTCCTGGCGGTTGGCGGTTGCAAAACCTACCCCGTCGCCAAAATCCTTTAACTGGCGGGCACCTATATTGGAGGTCATGATGATGAGCGTGTTCTTAAAATCGATCTTCCTTCCAAGTCCGTCCGTTAACATACCGTCATCGAGTACCTGCAGTAAAATATTATAAATATCAGGATGTGCTTTTTCAATCTCATCCAAAAGTATCACGCTGTACGGCTTGCGTCTAACCCTTTCCGTTAACTGCCCCCCTTCTTCATAACCTACATAGCCGGGAGGGGCTCCTATCAAACGGCTTACCGTAAATTTTTCCATATACTCACTCATATCGATCCGTATCAGTGAATCTTCACTGTCGAACATATGCCTGGCCAGGGCCCGTGCCAGTTCTGTCTTACCCACGCCGGTAGGCCCCAGGAAAATAAATGTACCGATCGGTTTTTTGGGATCTTTTAATCCAACACGGTTACGCTGAATCGCTTTTACCACTTTTGAAATGGCTTCTTTTTGTCCAACTACAGCCCCCTGCAGGTCTTCCGCCATGCGGCGCAGTTTGTCTGTTTCGGCCTGTACCATACGTTTAACAGGAATGCCCGTCATCATGTGAACCACTTCTGCGATATCTTCTTCTTCAATGGGAAAGCGTTTGTGTTTACTTTCTTCTTCCCAATCATTTTTAGCTTTTTCCAGTTCTTCTTGTAAACGTTTTTCAGTATCCCTTAATGAAGCAGCTTCTTCAAAACGCTGGCTCTTCACCACTTTATTCTTTTCCAGCTTAATGTCTTCTATCTTTTTTTCGAGTTCGATGATCTCTTCCGGTACGTTTATATTCTTAATGTGCTTTCTTGCGCCTACTTCATCCAATACATCTATTGCTTTATCGGGGAGCAAACGATCGGTCATGTAACGGTCACTGAGCTTAACACATGCTTCAATGGCCTCCTGGCTATAGGTTACATTATGGTAATCTTCATATTTACTTTTGATATTGTTCAATATCTCAATAGTTTCTTCTACAGAGGGCTGATCAACGATCACTTTCTGGAAACGGCGATCCAATGCACCATCTTTTTCAATGTGCATGCGGTACTCATCCAATGTGGAAGCACCGATACATTGCAGTTCGCCTCTTGCCAGTGCCGGTTTAAAGATATTGGAAGCATCGAGTGAGCCACTGGCGCCACCTGCACCTACGATCGTGTGTATCTCATCAATGAATAAGATCACATCCCGGTTCTTTTCCAGTTCATTCATGATCGCTTTCATGCGTTCTTCGAACTGACCACGATATTTTGTACCTGCAACAAGGGCTGCAAGATCAAGGCTCACTACTCTTTTATCGAATAATACCCTGGATACTTTTCTTTGCACAATGCGCAATGCCAGGCCTTCAACAATGGCGGTCTTACCCACGCCTGGTTCACCAATTAAAATGGGATTGTTCTTTTTGCGGCGGGATAATATCTGCGATACCCTTTCTATTTCAGTTTCCCGGCCAACGATGGGGTCCAATGATCCATTCTCAGCAAGGCGTGTTATGTCTCTTCCAAAATTATCCAGTACCGGTGTTTTTGTCTTGGGTTGATTTGCCGCTCCGCCTCTTTGTGATTTTTGCTGGCCATACTGTTTTCTTTCTTCATCAAAATCATCATCACCTTCGTCGCTGAATTCTGCAGCAGGAGGCGTACTGGTTACAAATCCCAGTTCATTTTTAAATACATCATAATCCACGTCGAACTGGTTCAATATCTGTGTGGCAATATTTTCTTTATTCTTTAAAATAGAAAGCATAAGATGTTCCGTTTCCACCAATGCACTTTTCTGCGCCTTTGCTTCCAGGACAGTGATGCGTATCACTTTTTCTGCCTGTTTGGTTAGTGGAAGGGAATTTATGTTTGCAATGTTCTTTCCCGTTTTGTCTTTTACCGCCATCTCAATTTCCTTCCTGAGTTCAAAGAGATCTATATTGAGTGATTTTAATATTTTGACAGCAGTATTTTCACCATCCCTTATCAGTCCAAGTACCAGGTGTTCAGTTCCTATAAAATCATTGCCCAGCCTCAATGCTTCCTCCCGGCTGTAGGAGATTATTTCTTTTACCTGTGCTGAAAAATTATTATCCATTTCCGTAGTATTTAGCTTGTACAATAATAACGATTATTTTGGTGATTAAGTTTGCCGCAATATTGAAATGTTAATATGTGAAAAAGTTAAAAATGGCCGCTAAAGGAGCACAATTTTCGATTATTTTACATATCATTGAAATTCAGTCATCGCACCAAATCATCCCAATATGAATGTCAAAATAGATACCAAAGAAAAATTCACGGTCATAACACCTGAAGTGACGGTAATCTCTGCTAATATGACAGCCGGACTGGACGAACTGTTGCTTCCTTACATTCAAAAAGACATACCGCATATTGTACTTAAAATGGATATGGTACAAAGCATTGATGAAACAGCTGCAGAAAAGCTCGCATCCATTCAACAGCAGTTCTATGAAAAGGACTGTTCTTTTGTTATCTGCGGGTTGCAGGATACCGTTGAAAAATTATTAGATGAAAAAGAATTGCTTGAAGTGATGAATGTAACTCCTTCTGAAAGTGAAGCCTGGGATATTGTGCAGATGGAGGAGATTGAACGGGAGTTGTTGGGGGGAGAGGAATAGAAGTTGGTAGTTGGTAGTTTGGTATGCAGCATTTTAACTATAAGTGAGGTCTTCTAAACAAAAAACTCAACTTGCTTGCACTAACCATACTTGGTAATAATTCGGCACTGCCTGCATTTGATAGAAATCCTACTGCACAGGTATTACAAACATTGGATGAAAGTTTCCTGATCGATTGCGGCGAAGGCACACAAATGCAGATGACGAAGTACAAGATCCGCCGCAGTAAGATCGGGCATATTTTTATTTCCCATTTGCACGGTGATCATTACTTTGGGCTTATTGGCCTTCTCACCAGCATGAGCCTTTTGAACCGTACACAGGAACTGCACCTGCATGCACCTGCCGAATTGGAAACCATTATTAATTTACAATTAAAAGTAGCAGATACGCATTTGTGTTACCCCCTTCATTTTCATGCTTTGCAGGAAGAAGGCCTGATCGTTGATGGTAAAAAGATACAGGTGTATTGCTTTAAAGTATTACACCGCATAGCCTGCTGGGGATTTTTGTTCCGCCAGAAAAAAAATCCGAGGAAGCTTGATGCTGCAAGGGCTGTAACCTATGAAGTGCCTGCAGCCTTTTATGAAAAACTGCAGCAGGGAGAAGATTATGTGAACAAGAAAGGCACTATCATCCCAAATGAAGAAGTAACCACAGCTGCGTCTAAGCCTAAGAGCTATGCTTACTGTGCCGATACCATTTATGATGAAGGCCTTGCAGAAAAAGTAAAAGAGGTTGACCTGTTATACCATGAAACAACTTACCTGAAAGACCTTCACGAACGGGCTGCATCCCGCTTCCATAGTACTACCATACAAGCTGCTGAGATCGCAAAAAAAGCCAATGTAAAAAAATTACTGATCGGCCATTTTTCTTCCAGGTACGAAATACTGGATGAATTTTTAATGGAAGCTGTGGAAGTTTTTGAAAATACGGAACTGGCACTGGAGGGGGTTTGTTACCAGCTGTAAGTATGATAAGTTGAAAGTTAAGACTCAAAACTGCCGGGTAGTACTTAAATTAACGGCCCCGAAAATTATTGAAGTGTTCCAACTTTTTTTTGATTTTTAACTTTTGCCTTTTAAATATGCCTTCACCTTTTCCTGCACCCCTTCACTTAACGGCACCACCGGTAACCTCAATACATTTTCAATGATCCCCATTTCTTTTAAGAATGCTTTTACGCCTGCGGGATTATTTTCGGCGAATAAGAGGTCATTTCCTTCCAGGCATTTATAATGCAACCGTCTTGCTGTTTCATAGTCTCCTTTTAAACAACAGCGTACCATTTCAGAAAAATCTGCAGGAAAGCAATTAGCAGCCACACTGATCACGCCATCCATGCCACAGGCAATGAGGGGAAGCGTGAGATGATCATCACCGCTCACCACTAAAAAATCATCCGGCCTGTCGCGCAAAATATGCATGCACTGGATCATATTACCGCTGGCTTCTTTCATGCCTGCGATATTTTCTACTTCTTTTGCAAGGCGCAAAGTTGTTTCGGCAGTGACATTACTTCCCGTTCTTCCCGGAACATTATACAGGATAACGGGTTTAGGGCTTGCCGATGCAAGATTTTTATAATGTTGAAAGATGCCTTCCTGCGAAGGTTTATTGTAATAAGGGCTGGCGCTTAAAACAGCTGCCGCTTTTTCCAATGGATAGCTTTGCAGGTTTTCCATCACTTCCCGGGTGTTATTACCGCCGATACCAACTACTACGGGTACACGCCCATTCACCTTTTCATACGTATAATGGATGATGTCGTATTTTTCTTCCGTGTCGAGTGTAGGTGTTTCACCCGTTGTACCCAGGCTGATCACATACTCTACCCCATTGGCGATAATGAAATCGATCAGTTTGCCCAATGCATCAAAATCTACGGTTGTGTTTGCTTTAAATGGTGTTACCATTGCAACACCCGTACCACCCAGTTGCTTACGTAAGCTCATTGAAAATATTTTTGTGAAGGTATCAACAACCATTGAATTTATGATAAAAAAAATCCCCCTGTAAAACTGGGGGAGGTCATTTCCGGAGCATTGAAATATAAGCGGGCTAATCACCTGCGGGATGTAATATCCGGGAATGAGCCAGGTAATTTTTATCGGGGCTGTAAATGAATAAACAGGTACCGTTCTTTATTTTATCGATAATTGGTTTATGCAATTTTTCAGGTACGGCCGGACAGCCCCAACTGCGGCCGATATAACCCTGCGACCGAATCAATGATTCATCAACATAAGCTGCTCCATGCATCACAATGGCCCTGCTATCTGCATTATCATTGATGCCTGATTCCAAGCCTTCCAGTCGTAATGAATATCCGTTATGCCCATTGTAAGTGTTGAGGGTTTCATAAAAACCCAGGCTGCTTTTATTGCTTTCGGGTTTATTGGAAAACTGCTCTGCTGATGCTGTACCCGAATTAACCCCATGCGCTACATAGGTATTGAACAACACGGTATAGCTGTTAAGGTCAATTACAAATAATCTTTTCTTCGAAGAGGGCTGACTGAAATCCAGGATAGAAATTATTTTATCATTGGTGACCTTGCCGCTCTGCAGTAAATAATTGAATCCTTTCATAGCATATTCAAATGCCTGTTGTGATAAGCCCATGAGGTTCAGGCGCAGGCTATCATAGATGGAAGATATACTATGCCCGGATTTTGATTTAATTGTGATCAGTGATACCGAATCACCGGGCAGGGATTTTTCTATCTTGGGCAATACTGGCTTTAATTCAATAGCGGGCCTCATCTTCGCAAAAACAAAGGGCAGGTGTAACACAAAAATCAATATCGATGAAATAGATACATATAGCTTCTTCAACCAGGACTTCCGCATGAAATGAATTTAGAAAGTTAATAAAGCGTAGATGTGTATCCGATATTGTCGTGTTTATGTTAATTATTCAATAAAATGCCCTGGCTCGTTTGAGTCAAGGGCGGTCTGTTAATTATTTTATGGTAAAAAGAAGCGGCTTGAACCATTCTCCCGGGATCCACTAAATACTTAATAAGGATTAAAACGTTGATATCGCAATACTTAGCTTGCTTTATCTTTTTTCAGGTACAAAGATACTTAAAAACGGATGTTTTTCCCTGACCTATCTATGCAAACGTTTGCGCCAGAGATCAAATACAGTAAGGGTTGTATTGTCATGGGATTGTCAGGTTCGCCTTGATATTCTTAACCAGTAAAAACTAAAAACGCCTTGAGAGATCTCAAGGCGTTTTTTGCGGACCGGACGGGACTCGAACCCGCGACCTCTGCCGTGACAGGGCAGCATTCTAACCAACTGAACTACCGATCCAACAATTTTCCCTTAAAAACAAGCAAATATCCCCGTTTTTAAAGTACGTCCTGTCCGCCGTACTATAGGTACTTTGGAAGGCGTGCAAAGATAAGTCTCTTATTTTCTCATACCAAAACTTTTATAAAAAAATTGCAAGCCCTAACTTTACAAACTATCTTACACTTTACGATGATGAATATATGATTAAATTGTTATTCTTTAACTGTAAAATAACTGCATGATCGAGCTTAAAAAACGACAATTTCTCGACTTTGAAAAACCCATTAAAGAATTGTACGACCAGATCGAACAGTTGAAGGTCACTTCAGAAAAGTCGAAGACCAATATGAGCAGTGCCATTGCCATGCTTGAGGAAAGGATCGTTGAAACAAAGAAAAATCTCACCGCTAATGTAACGCCCTGGCAAAAAGTACAATTGAGCCGTCATCCAGACAGGCCCTATACCCTCAAGTACATCGAGAATATGTGCACCAATTTCATTGAATTGCATGGCGACCGGAATGTGCGGGATGACAAGGCCATGGTGGGCGGCTTTGCCCAATTAGATGGAGAGACCATCATGATCATTGGACAGCAAAAAGGCTCCAATACAAAGACAAGGCAACTGAGAAATTTTGGTATGGCTAATCCTGAAGGATACCGCAAAGCCTTGCGCCTGATGAAACTGGCCGAAAAGTTCAATAAACCCGTTATCACTTTAATTGATACACCCGGCGCATTCCCCGGCCTGGAAGCAGAAGAAAGAGGACAGGGTGAAGCCATCGCCCGGAATATTTACGAGATGATCCGTTTAAAAGTGCCGGTGATCTGCGTCATCATCGGTGAGGGAGCTAGTGGAGGCGCCTTAGGCATTGGTGTTGGCGACAGGGTTTTTATGATGGAAAATACCTGGTATACAGTTATCTCCCCCGAAAGTTGCAGCAGTATCTTATGGCGCAGCTGGGATAAAAAAGAAACGGCAGCAGAACAACTTCGTCTAACCGGCGATGATATGTTGCATTTTGGTTTGGTGGACGGTGTTATACCCGAACCATTGGGAGGAACGCATTGGGATTACAAAGAAGCAGCCGAAATATTAAAAAATTACCTGTTGCCCGTAATACAAGAATTAAAAGCCATCCCAGCCGAAGAAAGGATCACACAACGTATTGAAAAATTCGGGAAGATGGGATTCTGGGAAGAGTCCTCAATTTAATGACTTCATTGATTAAGTCAAAAGTAAAAACCCAAAATTAGTTCGCATTTACAAAGTTCTTGTTTTTGAATTTTGCCTTTTGACTTTGTTCAATTCCTGCGTTATAGTACAAGTAAGCCCCGCCGGGGACGATGTTGAATAATGAACAAATGTTGGTAACAAAAAACAATAAACCAGCGATCCTAAATTATCTTTAGTAAAAGAAAAGATGCTATGTTGAAAATTGGAGTTATAGGAGCCGGCCATTTGGGAAAATTTCACCTGAATAACTGGGCTGTGATAGAAGGTATTCAGTTGGTCGGTTTTTGCGATATTGATGATGCCAATGCAAAAGTGGTAAGCGATAAATATCAACTGCCGCGTTATGCTGATGCAGAGGAACTGATGGATGCCTGTGATGCCCTGGATATTGTAGCCCCTACCACCGTTCATTTTAAACTTTGCGAAGCTGCCATAAAAAAAGGCAAGCATGTATTTGTTGAAAAACCGCTCGCCAATACAATGGATGAAGCAAGGGAACTGGTAAAACTTGCGAAAGAAGCCAATATTAAATTCCAGGTAGGGCATGTAGAGCGATTCAACCCCGCCTTCCTGGCATTGAAAGACCATGCTTTACAACCCATGTTCATTGAAGTGCACCGCCTTGCACAGTTCAACCCCCGCGGCACTGATGTAAGTGTGATACTTGACCTGATGATACACGATATTGACATCATTTTAAGCCTTGTAAAAAGTAATGTGAATTATATCAGCGCCAATGGTGTTGCCGTAATGAGCGATACCCCGGATATCGCCAATGTACGCATTGAATTCGACAATGGTTGCGTAGCCAATCTTACCAGCAGCAGGATATCGATGAAGAAGATGCGGAAAATGCGCTTGTTCCAGAAAGATGCTTATATCGGCATTGACTTTTTAGAAAAGAAAACGGAGATCATTAAGCAGCATACGCCCGGGGAAAAAAATGTGTTCACGTTTGATATTGAGACCAACAATGGCAAAAAAATGATCGCTATTGCCAACCCTGTTATAAAAGAAGTGAATGCGATCAAAATGGAATTGGAAGAATTCAGGGACGCCATATTGAATAATACAGATACCCCGGTGAGCGTTGTAGACGGGTTCAGGGCAATGGATGTGGCACACCAGATATTGGATAAGATCGGAAATGCAAGTGTTAGTTGAGAAATGAAGGAACAAAAAGATGCTGTTATGCTTGAGGAACGAAGCATTTTGATCGCCTGGTGAAGAAACGGGATAAAGCCTTGATTTGATTGTTGTATTTTATTTAGCATTTTTTTCATTGAACCAACCCAGAATACATATCCGCTGGTACGCATTTGGAGACTTTATTGCTGCCACAGTTTCCTGGGTAGCATTTTATTTTTTGCGTGAGCATATCTTAGGCGAAAATTTAATACCCGGACAAAAATTCTATATTGGCCTCATCGCCTTTCCGCTGGCCTGGTTAACCTTATACCATCTTACAGGCAGTTATAATAACATCTACCATAAATCAAGATTAACAGAATTCTCCAATACCATCGCGGCTTCTTTTATCGGAAGTATTTGTATCCTTTTTTTATTCCTCGTATATGATGCCATCGGGGATTATAATATCTATTACAAAGAATTTCTTTCTTTACTAGGCGTACAGGTGTTTTTTACTTTTGTCATCCGCCTGGTCTTATTGATCATCGCCAGGAGCCAATTGAACAGGGGTACAGTTTTTTTTAATACGCTGATCCTTGGCTCCAGTAATAATGCCGCAGCATTGTATGCAGCGATCATGAACAATAAAGAACATACAGGTTACCGTATCATTGGTTTCGCCAATGCCAACGGAAATATAACTTCATCGCTTCCTGCCAGCATAAAGAATTTCGGTAATGCCGCAGATGCAGCTGCGATCATCAGTGAAAATAATATCGAGGAAGTAATTATTGCTGTAGAAAAAAAAGAAAGGGGGCAATTGGAAAGAGTATTACAACAACTCAGCGATAAGGATGTGAACATAAAAATAACACCTGATACCGTTGACATTATCAGTGGCGCTGTACAAACAAATAACGTAATGGGCGTGCCTTTGATCGACCTGCATTCTGGACTACTGCCTTTGTGGCAACAAAATATCAAACGCTTAATAGATATCATCTGTTCATTTTTGGGCATCATCATCTTATCCCCACTTTTTATTTACACCGCTATAAGAGTAAAATTTTCTTCGAAGGGTCCCCTATTGTACCTGCAGGAAAGGATAGGCTATAAGGGAAGGCCGTTTATCATGATCAAATTCAGAAGCATGCAACCGGATGCTGAAAGATCGGGGCCAGAACTAAGTAGTGATGAAGACCCAAGGATCACCCCCTGGGGAAAAGTAATGCGCAAATGGCGCCTGGATGAATTGCCACAGTTATGGAATATCATAAAAGGCCAGATGAGCCTTGTGGGCCCAAGGCCTGAACGAAAATTTTATATTGACCAGATCATTCAGTTACACCCCGAGTACAATTACTTATTTAAAGTAAAACCCGGGCTCACCAGTTGGGGCATGGTGAAATTCGGTTACGCATCATCAGTTAGTGAAATGATAGAACGAATGCCATACGACCTGATGTATATTGAAAATGTATCACTGGCGCTGGACTTTAAGATAATGCTACATACGATCAGGATAATCTTATCGGGAAAGGGAAAGTAGAGGTTGGTAGTTAGTAGTTTGTAATTGCAGGCTTAGCTACCAACTACTAACTACCAATTTTTTTTTACTATTTTTGATAAAATTCAACCATTTGAAAAGGTTTTTTAGTTTAGTTATTCTCTTCTACTGCCAACTGCCAACTGCCAACTGCCAACTTTCTTCCTACTGGCAACAACAGGTCAATTACAAGATCGATGTTACTTTAAATGATGCAGATAATAGCCTTGACGGATACATAAAAATGGACTATTATAATAACTCTCCCGATACCCTGCATTTTATCTGGATCCACTTATGGCCCAATGCTTATAAAAATGACCGTACGGCTTTTACAGATCAATCACTCGAAAACGGGAGCACCGCATTTTATTTCAGCAATAATGATAAGCGGGGTTATATCAACCGGCTTGATTTTAAAGTGAATGGCAGCACTGCAAAAACAGAAGATCATCCGTTGCACCAGGATATCATCAAGCTTATTTTGCCGGAAGCATTGGCACCGAAAACAAACATCAAAATTGAAACCCCGTTTCATGTAAAACTGCCTTACAATTTTTCAAGGGGTGGGCATGTTGGGCAGTCTTACCAGATAACCCAATGGTATCCCAAACCAGCAGTCTATGATAAAAAGGGATGGCATCCTATCCCCTATCTGGACCAGGGGGAATTTTACAGTGAATTTGGTAATTATAAAGTGCAGGTAACCGTACCAAAAAACTATGTGGTTGCTGCAACCGGGGAATTACAAGACGAAAATGAAAAAAAATGGATGAGCGAAAGAACTGATCAAAAATGGGGGGAGTCATTTCGAAAATTGCATTCCAGAAGAAAAAAAGTGATCAGGTCATACTACACGGATGGGAAAGGGCACGCATACCAGACAAGCACTATCATTGAAGATACCGTTGCAAAATACAATCCGTCTTCTGCTGGTGCTTATAAAACTTTGCAATTCACGCAGGATAATGTACATGATTTTGCATGGTTCGCAGACAAACGTTTTAATGTAGAAGCAGACACCATAAAATTACCCTCCGGAAGAATTATTAATTGTTATTCTTATTTTTTACCGTTTCATATCAAAGAGTGGAGCAACAGCATTAACATGATAAAAAATGCCATCCTTAGCAAAAGCAACTGGGTGGGTGAATATCCTTACAATGTGGTGAGTGTGGTGGATGGAGGCAATGGCGGTGGCATGGAATATCCTACGATCACTTTATTGGAATCCGGCGGATCACAAAAAAGCCTGGATTTTGTGATCAACCATGAAGTAGGCCATAACTGGTTCTACGGCATACTGGCCACCAATGAACGCACGCATCCCTGGATGGATGAAGGCGTAAATACCTACTATGATAACCGTTATATGTTGCAGCAATACGGGAACACCGGTACAGGTCGTATTCACCTCAGGCCAGTTTTTCTTCAAAAGAAATTACCGGATAATATCATGCATACTTTGCTGCAAACCGTAGTTGACATTAAAAAAGACCAACCCATAGAAACCACGTCAGAAAGGTTCAGTGAGCTCAATTATGGCCTGGTAGCCTATACAAAGACAGGCGAATGGATGAAGCTGCTGGAAGAACAATTGGGAAAACCATTATTCGATAGTTGTATGCGGGAATATTATAGGCGCTGGCAATTTAAACATCCCTATCCCGAAGACCTGAAGAAAACAATAGAGCATACCAGCGGAAAAAATTTAGACGCTATTTTTTCTTTATTGAATAATAAAGGTGATCTTATCAGGAAGCCAATAAAAAAAGACATCCGCTTTACAACGCTCTTTAATCTTAATGATGCCGATAAGCATCAATACATAGCTGTGGCTCCAGCGGTGGGATATAATTTTTATGACAGAAAAATGTTAGGGGTTATACTGCATAACTACACTTTGCCATTGCCTAAATTTCAATTTATTTTGGTACCGTTATATGCTGCCAGAAGTAAACAACTGAACAGTATAGGAAGACTGGCTTATTCCTGGTATCCCGGCAATAATGGACAAAAAGCCGAGCTATCCTTTTCCGAAGAATCCTTTACCGGCGATACCTTTACTGATTCAGCGATCAATGTTCACTACCTGCGTTTTACCAAGGTAGTGCCATCCTTTAAATTTGTTTTTGCCAACAAAGACCCCAGGAGTACCATTACAAAATTTGTACAGTGGAAAACATTCCTGATCAGGGAACAAGGATTGGAATTTACCAGGGATACTTCACTTCAATTAGACATCATTACTTATCCCTCCACTTCAAGATATATCAATCAATTAAGGTTCGTGCTGGAGAATAACCGGAAATTATATCCATATAAAGGTATACTGCAGTTTGAACAGGGTGCTGGTTTTGCAAGGGCCGATTTCACAGGTAATTATTTTTTCAACTATGCAAAAGGCGGGGGCCTTGATGTTCGGCTCTTTGCCGGAAAATTTTTCTACCTCGGTGATAAGACCTCTCTTAAACAATTTAAGACAGATCCCTATCATTTAAATATGAGTGGGCCAAAGGGTTATGAGGACTATACCTACAGCAATTATTTTTTAGGAAGGAATGAATACCAGCGTTACCCTTCACAGCAGATCATGATCAGGGATGGTGGCTTTAAAGTAAGGACCGACCTGCTAAGCAATAAGATCGGCAAAACAGATAACTGGCTTGCAGCGGCTAATTTTACTTCCTCCATTCCTAAAGAGATCAACCCGCTTTCTTTATTACCGTTCAAATTTCCACTCCCCATCAAAGCATTCCTGGATATAGGGACTTATGCTGAAGCCTGGAAAAAAAATGCAGAAACAGGGCGGTTTATTTATGATGCAGGTTTTCAATTGTCTTTATTTAAAAATGTCGTCAACATTTATTTCCCGCTTTTATACAGTAAAGTGTATAACAATTATTTTAAGTCAACCATAGAAGAGCTAAAATTTGTAAAGAACATCGCTTTCAGCATTGATTTACAAAATATCAACTTCAGAAAATTCATTCCGCAATTACCGTTCTGATGGTAGTTATGTAAGATTTTCTGAAGGAGTACTGTGTTTTATTTGATGAGGAAAGAAAATAAACCGCAGAGACGCAAAGCCGCTGAGAATTTTTCTCGGCCCCTGCCGCCGCAGTAAAAATTATCATATGAGCATTCAATTCCTGAGATACCAGCAGATCGATAAAAAAAAATGGGATGCCTGTATTGATAAAGCAGCAAACGGTTTGATATATGGTTATTCATTTTATTTAGACCATATGGCAAAACAATGGGATGCCCTGGTACTTGGAGATTATGAAATGGTAATGCCACTGACCTGGAATAAAAAATACGGTACCTGTTATTTGTACCAACCACCGTTTACTGCCAGCCTGGGTGTTTTTGGAAATGGCATTTCTCCCCTATTACTCAATGATTTCCTTCAAACTATTCCAAAAAAATTCAGGTACTGGGATATTTATCTTAACCATGGCAATTTTTTTCCGTTGCCCGCTTTTAATTTATACGAACGGATCAACTACGTGCTGCCATTGAATGAAAAGTATGAGAATATCCATAGCCGCTTCAAAGACAATATCAAACGCAATATCAAAAAGAGCGAACAATCGAAAGATACCATACAAAAGAATATTGATGTGAGAGAAGTGATCCTACTGGCGAAAGAACAGTTGCAACATCTTAAAACTCCCACCAATAGCGATTTTGAGCAATTTAAAAAATTGTATGCTGTTTTATTTCAAAAAGGAAAAGCAACTACTTATGGCATTTACACGGCAGGCGGGCAATTAGTCGCTTCGGCCGTATTCTTTTTTTCACACAAAAGGGCTTATTATATCCTGGTAGGTAATCATCCCAATGGCAAAACATCTGGTGCATCACACGCATTAATCAATGCATTTATCAGGGACCACGCCGGGCAGAATATGATCCTCGATTTTGAAGGAAGTGATATTCGTAACCTGGCATTCTTTTACAGCAGCTTTGGAGCAGTAGAAGAAAAGTATGCTGCGATCAGGCTTAACCGTTTGCCGTTTTATTTGAAGTGGATGAAGAAGTAAGGGCATTACTTAAGAGAACTGTTACCCGTTCCCGTATTTTTTTTTCGGAGGGCCTGCCAATCGATTTAATATCGATCCACCTCTTCCCCAAATTCAACCGAAGCGCAACAAGGCGATTTGACGGCGATAAACCCATCCTCGCAAAACCCATTCTAGGCAGGCTTAGCAGGTTGGCTCCCGTACTCAGGTGATCCGATTCAGAAGAAAAGGCGAGGCTGATATTCTCTTCTTGCAGGTATTTTATTTCACGTTCACCAAAATCCATATATGGATGGCCATTAGGATAGGCAAAATATTTTACCGGGTGGCCCAGCATTGCCTCCAGTCCTTTTACTGATTCAGCTATCTCATGCTTACTATTATGGTCATCTTCATTTTTCAGGATGGGGTGGCGTAATGTATGTGCTCCAATTGTTACAAAACCTGATGCATCCACCGCTCTTAACTGGGCTGCATTCATATTAAGGGGGGCTTTCTTTGTACATTTTGTTTGTTCCTGGTATAATTCAAGCAGCCGGTTGATCGTATTGATGGGTAAACATTTAAAGATAGGTTTAAATGGTATCCCGCGCAGTTTTTCTACCGGCACATTTAACTGTTGCGATATGATCTTTTTCATTATGCTTTCGTCGTACCCCACCGCTTCCTGGAACCAGTAATTAACGTTTGAACTAATGACAAGCGGTGACACGAATAATGAAACAGGGACCCGGTGTTTTTCCAATAATGGAAAATTGGTATCATAAAAAGACCGTAGGCCATCGTCGAAACTAATATGGCATATATGCTGCAGGTCCTTTTTCTGTAACAGCAATTGTTCCAACTGCTCCAGCGATACCAATTCATACCTTGTTTTTAATGCCATGATGATCCTTTCAAACAATTGCCCGTCAGCTTCATCATGAAAAACCAATACAATGGGTCTACCCATACTTATGAATTTATTAATATTAAAAAACATCAAGCGCACCGATCATTAGGTTAAAATGATCGAACGCAGGCATACTTAAATTATGGTAATTGAATAATATCTTCCGGGATGGTTTCCATCCCCTGAGCAAAGTATTAAAGGAATGGCTAGCGCAACTAAAAAACTGGACAAATGCCGCTTTATGCGATCGGAATATCCCGGCAACCAGTTCCGGTAGGTCTCTCTCTGCAACCAGCTGCACGCCACCAACATAAAAAACAGGTATGCTGATACCCAGTTTTTTCTTATGAATAAGCTTGCCCCAGATCCAGCTATCATTGAACTGAATTACTTTGACCAGCGATGGAAATTGTGCCAACTTATGTTCTTTCACCTGCATTTCGTTTATTGTACAGGCACCGTTACGGCTTTGAAGATGCCCCTTTGTAAAATAGGTACGTTTCAGGAACGGGATATTTGGAATCCTTAAAACGAGGGAAGGTGTTTCGTTGAAATCAAGTTTGTTTATTAATATCTGGTTTGTATTGTCATTTGAAATAGCATACATAAAAGACGCGCCCAGTTCTTTTCCCATTCTTTTTCCTTCGTTGATAATGGAGGTAAAAATTTTCTTTCCACGATGATCGGGATGAGTTACAGACCAGCAACACTGGTAACCCAGGCAGGCCATCCCATTCAACATAAAATCGTTCGGTAAAAATCCGGTACACCCAACAGCCTCACCGTTTTCTTCAGCGATCAAAAAAAAATGGGGCTTTGATGCATTGCTATTGAGATTGGTGCCTAAATATTTTTCAGGAAATATATCGGGAGAATTATAGGCAGTTTTAATTAAGTTCCTGATCACGAGATCGGTAGCCGGGTCATCAGTATCCGCTATTTTAATGGTGTAACTCATTTCGACGTTGAAAATAACATAAATAAATCCCATGTAGAAGGAACATCTGTGACAAAATGAACCAGCTTGCTTTAGTTCTGGGAATAATTAATTTTCGGGAAGCAGGTGTTCGGCGATCACCAGGTCAAACGGCTTTGTGATCTTTATATTATTCTCCTCGCCTTCTACCAATTCCAGTTTTAGCCCATAGGCTTCCACTACGGTTGCTTCATCCGTGAATTTATCTTTATGCCCGATCATAAAGGCGGGCAATAGTATTTTACTGTGAAAAGCCTGTGGCGTTTGCACGAGCTTCACTACATTCCGGTCCAGTGATTCATTCCCGGTTGGATTAATAATGCGTACGCTATGCATGCAATCAATAACCGGGATGGCAGAACCTTTTTCAGCGGTAGTATCACAACAACGGCGGATCAGGTCAACACTCACCAGGCAACGGACTGCATCATGTACCAGCACAATGCTTTCTTCTGTAACCAGTTTCAACCCATTCTGCACAGAATGAAATCTTGTAGGGCCACCAACGGTGATCTGTATACGACTGTAATCAAAGAATGCATCAATGACCTCCTGCCCGGCGGCAACATGTTCTTCCGGTAATACCAGGATGAGTTGCATGTCATCATAAGACTTTAGAAAGGTGCTGATCGTATAATACAGGACCGGCTTTCCTTTCAACAATAAAAATTGTTTGGGAATGGTGCTATTCATCCTGCTTCCGCTACCCCCAGCAACTATAACAGCAATTTTTTTCATCGTATCGCAAGGTGGTGTCAAGACAGCTCTAAGCCGCCGGATACCAGTATATTAATCATTATAGATCCCAATATAATTTTCGCCCTCACTGTTACGCATACCCCGGTACATTCCTGCACTGTTAAAGATCATGGAAACATTACCGGCGGCATCAACACCTATCATACCTCCCTCGCCATCCATTTTCATTAATTTATTATTGACCACCTCATCCATTGCTTGTTCCAGAGTCATGTTCTTATACTCCATCAGGCAACTCACATCATGTGCTGCTACTGCACGGATAAAGGGCTCACCATGCCCGGTACAACTGATCGCACAGGTCTTGTTATTGGCATAGGTTCCGCAACCGATCAGGGGGCTATCGCCGATCCTGCCATATTTTTTATTGGTCATGCCACCGGTACTAGTTGCAGCAGCAATATTGCCATTGCCATCGCAGGCAACAGCGCCAACGGTGCCAAATTTTTTATCTTTCAGCAGTTCTTCCAAACCCTGGTGCGTATGGTCGAGCGAATAATTATCACTGTCGCGTATTGCCTTCCACTGATCGTACCTGAATTGTGAAAAGAAGAATTCATCCGGCTCCAATTTTATTCCCTGCTTGATGGCAAAATCATTGGCGCCCTTACCGCTTAAAAAAACATGATTGCTATTGTGCATCACTTCCGCAGCTAATTCAATAGGATTGCGCACATTGCGTATACCCGCAACTGCGCCTGCAGCAAGGTCTTTTCCATCCATGATCGCCGCATCCATCTCCTGTACCCCTTTCTTGGTAAAAACA